>MHJG01000001.1 GCA_001818695.1 Candidatus Harrisonbacteria bacterium RIFCSPHIGHO2_02_FULL_42_16
TCCAGCAATACAACCCTTATTCCCAACCCTGTTATTTCCGGAAGCGGTTCAATAAGGACATTGGAATACTCGCTATCTACTAATGTAGCCGGAACGGCAATTATTACCGTAACCGCCGATGATGGGCAGGCGAATAATAATACTTACGCCAGGATTTTTACTATTATGGTTATCGAGGACACAACGGCGCCGAACGCTCCTTCCGAGCCGGACATTAATTCAACAAGCGACAGTGGCAGTTCGGATTTTGACAACATTACGAGTGTTGCCACTCCGACATTTACGCTTACCGCCGAGTCCGGTTCGTCCATAAAAATTTATGATACCGATGGCGCGACAATTATCGGCATAGGAGATCCGACCACCGGCATTTATGTTATTGCCGTTTCTTCACTTTCAAACGGCGTCCATTCCATTACCGCCAAAGCAACGGATGTTGCCGGCAATGTGAGCTCCGCTTCAGACGCGCTTTTGGTGACGATTGACGCAGAGGCGCCTTCAGTTCCGGTTATTGCTTCTATTGCTGGCGATAATATAATCAGCAATTCCGAAAAAACAAGAATAACAGTCGCGGGGACGGCCGAGTCAAACAGCACAGTCAGCGTTTCGCTTACAAGCGTAGAAACAGTTATCGGGTCTGGCATTGCTGATGATTCGGGAGTTTATTCCGTAACAATAGACGGCGCGATTCTTACCGATGGCGCGGTTACTCCTTCGGTTACGGCAACCGATACAGCCGGCAATACAAGTTCTTTTGCCGCAACGCCGACTGCGATTATGAATACTCAAGCCGCTGAGGACAGCATTACCGTTAACTCCGCGGTTATAACGCTTGCTGAAGACGCAAATGATAATGGAATTTTCAATATCGGCGATGCCATTCGCGTTGAAATAAATTTGGATAATACTGATGGGGGTTGTTCCGAAGTCGGCGGTAACATAACTGCGGACCTTAGGAAACATGGCGGCGATTCTGCGGCAGGATTGTCGTGCGTGGCGGATAACGGCGGCGTTGGCGATGTTTTTAGCGTTGATTTTTATAGTGAGAATTCTCCGATTATCGGCATTGATGTCGGCGCTAATGATGACGCGTCTAAGGTTACTATTATTTACGGCGATAGCAATGACCTCGGAGCTTCTTTTGAGACGGATGCAATGGCCGAACCGGTGGATACAATCGCGCCGGCGTTTGCTGACACGGATTCCTTGCAAATACTTACTCAAGATGGAGCTGACCCAGCGGTGACAACGAGGGTTTGGTATTACTATGAAGGCAATTCTTTCCGTCTGCGTTTCACCGCGGCGCCGGAATCCGACGGTAATCCGTTGGCTTCGGTAAAATTATGCCTTGCGGGAGTCATTGACGGCGAGTCGGATTATGAATGTTACGGTTCGGATTTTGATACCGATGATTATTATACGGATTTTAATTTAGCTGATTTGCCGGGCAATGATGTTATTTGGGAGCTTAATGAATTGATTGACTATTTTCCGGAATTAGGCGGATATGTTATGAATCTTCAATTAACTGATGATGCCGGAAATACAACCGTAAGCGCTTTGCCGGAACAAATGTTTGTCGCCGCGTTCGGCATTGACCCGAAACTTTTTAATGAAGCGTTTAATAATGAGGTGACGACCGAATGGTCATCAATAAGTGATTTTACCGATGTGCCGGAACTGGTTTTCAGCGCGAGGGACTATGATGACGAGTTAAGCCAATATACCAATACCGAAATCGGTCGGCTTACGATTGGTAATGCCGAGAACCATCTTAATTTGACGGATTCGGATACTATTGCCGGACTTTCTAATTTTGGAAATAATTTGACTATTAGCGGCGAGAAAATGCGTGTTGATTCCGGCGCTCTTGAAGCGTTGAATTTACCGGCAGAATTACGCATGCGAGTGGATACAGCTGTCCGTCCCGGTTTGATTGTAAAAGGCAATGACGGCGCGGTCCGCGGCTATGCGTCTGATGATGCTTCCGAAGACGCGCTGATTTCCTGGGAGGAAGAGATTTGCAATGAAGATGAGGGAGAAGAAGAAAGTTGCGAAACAGTGGAATATTCCCGCACTATCGGCGGCTTTAGCTGGAATAGCGATTTCCAAATGCTTACTTTTACGACTACCGGATTCAGTGAATTTGAAACTGACAACAATCCACCGACCGTGAGCCCGTTAGCGGCTGAAAGCGGCGATTATGTAATTTCTTTCGGTGGAGGAGATGCGGTTTGGCTTACATTCAGCGAGCCACTTTCTTCCGTCGCTAAAACAGCGGTAGAAAATGCGATTTCGGCGGGAGCGGACCATGAGCCGGGCAGTTATGAATGGTCTGATGATTTATCGCTTGGCATTTTGCCCAACGCGGAATTTAATATCATTTTTGCCAATGATGTGATTGCGGATGTGGAAGACAAAGCGGGCAATAGCGCCGATAATCTTCTTCTTATTGATTCTGTGCTTGACGAAAATCAACAGGAAGGCGGAGCGGATGTGGAAGTGTCTGCTGACGGAGATGAGATTATTATTTCGGATGGCGACGCGGCAAACAGCATCACTATTCCCGATGGCGTGGACGATGTCACTATTGATGTGGGAAATCTTGTTACCGATGGCGAAGGAATATTGCCGGAAATTACCATAAGCGCGGCAACATCCGCGGGTGATGTTACGGTATCTATTCCGGACGGAGTTACGGTTAGCGGAGGCGCGTTGTGGCTGGGAATTATTAACGCGCCGACAGTAAAAGCCAATGATTCCGTGTCCGGAGTTGATGGCACCGTGGATTCGGTAATTGAAGTAGGATTTGGAAGTGTGGAACTTACTTTTAACAAAGGCGCCCGGCTTCTTATTGAAGGCAAAGCAGGCAAACGTATCGGCTATTCGCATGGCGCGGCATTTACAGAAATCACTTCAATTTGCGCGGATAATTCCCAGGTAACAGGCGATGCTTTGGCCGCCGGCGCTGATTGTAAAATTGATGCCGGCAGCGCTCTTATTGTCTGGACAAAGCATTTCAGCAGTTTTGTGACATTCACATCTTCAGCTTCAGCAAGCGCCAGCAGAGATGACGGCGGCATTATGGGCGCCGGAAGCATCGCTTCATATAATTACGGCCCGTCTCCGGTTACGCCGGTTCAAATTTCGTCTATTTCACTTCCGATTCCAACTACCCCAACGATTCTAACTGTTATTCAGCCGGCAGTTCAGCAAGAATTAAGCCAGCCGGTTTTTTCTGATGCCGTGAATCAAAATTTAGAAACAGAAAACTCGGCGCCACAAACCATCGCGCCTTTGCGAGAGCAAAATCCAAAGAATTCTTTAATAGCCAATGTAGCCGATTTTATAAATAATCTGGATGTCGTTTCGGCGGTTGAATCCGCGGTTAAAATTGTCTTCCAGCCATTTATTTATCTAAAAAATCTTTTTGCGAGATTTTTCTTTAATTAAAATTTTAGTTAACATTGCACAATCAGGAGCTTTATAATTTTGCCGTTTAGGCGAAGGGATTTTGGGAGTTCTTGTCCTGAGCCCGCCGAAGAATTAGGCTTGTCTCACCGACCCGTCCTGGTCGGGGCATTTTGAAGCTAGGATGAGATATCTTTTAGACCATGCAGTTTATTTGTAAATCTTATCTCTCGGCCCGACAGTTAATAACTGTATTTCTTTTTCATCTAGAAATTTGAAAATAATTCTAAAGTTACCAACTCTAATTTTGTATTTGCCCGCTAATTCTTTGTGTAATGGTTCAATCTTTGCCATGCCTGCTTCCAGTTTTTCTAGCTTCTTTTTAACTTGCAACTGAACTGCGTTATCAAGTTTCTTTACAGAATCTAAAAAACCATCGCTGAAACGCAATATGTACATAAAGAATTAAGATAGCATCTTGAGAAAGGTTTTAGAATTAAAACGATGCTTTAAACTTCCTTTTTCAGATTTTAAAACTTTTCGGATAAATTCTTTCCGATATTCGCCTTCGGCATCCTTTGATTCCCTTAGGATGGGCGTAATAAACTCTCTCAACAACTCTTGTTTTAATTCTCTTTTCAATTCATTTTTTAATTTTTGCAATGTCGCTGTGCTCATGATTACTTTAATTATAACAAAAAATGAAAAAGGGTCAATGGTTAGTTGGATTAGGCAACGATTTGACTTATTTATTTCAATTCTCTAAATTCTTTTATAGAACTGAAATTTAAGGAAATAGATAATGGCTAAACGACCGCCATATCCCAAAATAAAAACTTGTAGTTGTACAGAAGAACCCAAGTGGTCTTGGGAGGATGATGTATGGGGGTGTATGGGTTGTGGTATGGTATTGGATAAGTCGGGTAAAAAGTTAAAAGCTGGAAAATGTTGTTATGAATGCAAATGTGAATTTTTTACAGTTGGGAAATGTACTCATTGTAGGAAGAGGAAAACCGCTCATAAGAAGAATGCGCTATTTCTTAAGTAACAGATAAATGCCGCCTGGTTCGCCCAGCGGTTTTTTATTTATTACTCTTCAATAATACAGTGTATTGAAAAGATAACGGTAGAAAGAAATTCGGCAGCGAATACCTCGGTCTATAACTGACGTAGGACGGTCCCTCGAAACTGCGTTGACTGGTGTTCCGGGACAGGGGATCGAACCCCAATTTTCTCCTTCAAAGGGAGACGTCCTACCGTTAGACGATCCCGGAATATTGAATTTTATTATAAATCAAATTATCGTATTAATCCAGCTCAAAAATCTAATTTCACTACAAACTTTTAACTTAATTTAAAGATGGCTATTTTCCCAAAAATGTTGTATTCTATTATGCATGCCAGGAAGTAGAAATTCGACTGGTTCCGCTAATCGGAACAAAAATCAGTTAATATAAAACTGCCTGGTGGTGACCATATAAAATTAAATGTAAAGAATTTTGATTGTATAAATACGGTCGAATTTCTACTTCCTGGAATGCTTAACAGCGATGTAATTTTGAGATTTAATAAGGCCTCGTTTGAATACGGGCATAATAAGCCCATTCTTATTGAGGCGGATTTTTCCGTTCGCCGTGGAGCCAAAATAACGCTAATGGGACAAAACGGAGCGGGCAAAAGCACTATTTTCCAGCTGATTACCGGCGCGTTCAAACCGGATTCCGGAGCGGTTAATATTGAAAATGGACTTACTATTGCCACGGCGCGGCAGGTGATTCCCCGCGAACAAATGCAGTTGACGGTGCGGGAATTTTTTGTCACCGCTTTGCGGGATTCCGCAAAGCGGGAAAAAATGCCGCCGATATATGACATTGAACCGCGTGTTGATAAAATTTTGAAAGTGGTAAATTTAAAAGCTTCGCAGGAAAAGATTATCAAAACATTTTCCGGAGGCCAGCAGGCGCGATTACTGCTTGCGTCGGCTCTTATCCAGAATCCCGACTTGTTGCTTCTTGATGAGCCGACTAATAATCTTGATAAATCCGGCATTGAACATTTGACTAAATTTCTTATTGATTATAAAAAGTCCTGCATCGTAATTTCGCATGACGCGGATTTTCTCAATAAATTTACGCAAGGGGTCTTGTATTTGGACATATTTACCAAAAAAGTTGAACAATACGCCGGAAATTATTTTGACGTGGTGAAAGAGATAAGCGCCCGCCTTGAGCGCGAACGGATGAAAAATGTCCGTTTGGAAAGAGATATTGCCGACAGAAAAGAACAAGCGAGTTTTTTCGCGCAAAAAGGAGGCCACATGCGCGATGTTGCCAAAAAAATGCGTGAGAAAATAGAAGAACTGGAAGAAGAAGTCGTGGATGCGCGTCGGGAAGATAAAACTATCAGAAATTTTTTCATTCCTTGCCAGGAGGATATCAGCGGACAGCTGTTTGAATTAAAATCGGTTTCGGTTATTAAGAACCATAAGCTGGTGAATAAGAAAGTTGAAGTAATTTTAAAAAAAGGCGAGCGGTTACTTTTGACCGGTCCGAACGGCATCGGTAAAACTACTTTACTGGAAAAGCTCGCCGCCGGGGATGCTAAAGGAGAATATGTTGCCAAAGGCATCCGGATAGGATATTACCGCCAGGATTTTTCCACGCTTAATTTTGAAAGCACGGTTTGGGATTCGCTGGTATCGGCGATGAATGATTCTACTGTTTTGGATATTTCTTATGAAAAGCTTCACTCTGTCGTGGCCGGATTTTTGATAAACGAGCAAGTACTTCAAACGAAAATAGGCAATTTGTCGGAAGGCCAAAAAGGATTAGTGGCTTTTGCCCGCCTGGTAATCCAAAAACCAGGACTGCTTATTCTGGACGAACCGACCAATCATATTAATTTCCGCCATATTCCGGTTATTGCGGCCGCGCTTGATAAATTTGCCGGCGGGATGATTTTAGTCAGCCATGTTCCGGAATTCGTAAAACAGATTAAGATTAATAAAACTTTGGATTTGGAGAAATTATAAGCAAAAATCACTGGTCTCCTGCTTATTTTCTTAAAGAATTTTTAAGGATTCTTTTGCGTAAACGGAGCGATAGCGGGGTAACTTCCAAAAGTTCGTCATCGCCGAGATATTCCAGGCATTGTTCCAAAGACATTTGGCGCGGAGGAATAAGGTCATCAGTTACCGCATCGGTTTTTGCCCGAAAATTGGTAAGCTGTTTTTGCTTGCAGACATTCAGGGTTAAGTCCTCGGCTTTGGCATTTTGCCCGACTATCTGGCCTTCATAAACTTTTACTCCGGGCCCGATAAACATTTCTCCGCGTTCTTGAGAATTGAGCAGGGCGTAAGCGGTGGAAGCTCCCGCCTCGTGGGCGATAAGAGAGCCGTGCGGATTGGTATGAATGTTTTCGTATTTCGGATGATAACCGGCAAAAAGCGCGTTAATGATGCCGTTGCCCTTGGTATCAATGAGAAATTCGTTGCGGAAACCGATTAACCCGCGGGTGGGAATAAAGAAATGAAAATAAACAAAGCCGTTTTCCACGTTCATATTTTTCATTTCGCCTTTCCGGCGGCTCATTTTTTCAATTATAGTTCCGGAATATTGTTCCGGCGCTTCAATCCAGACATCTTCCGCCGGTTCCAATGTTTTGCCGTCTTTTTCCTGCATAATCACTTCCGGCCGTGAAACCTGCAGTTCATATCCTTCGCGCCGCATTTTTTCTATTAAAATTCCGAGATGCAGTTCGCCCCGTCCGCTGACGATAAATTCATCCGGCGATTTGCCCGCTTCCACGCGGAGCGCCACGTCATTATCCAGTTCTTTTTCCAGCCGTTCTTTAAGATTGCGGGAAGTGCAATACTGGCCTTCTTGTCCGGAAAAAGGAGAGTTATTGACGCTAAAAATCATTTTTACCGTCGGTTTTTCAATTTGAATCGGCGGAAGCGGCAGAGGATTGTCCGCGTCCGAAATCGTGTCGCCGATATTGATATTTTCAATTCCGGCAATGGCAGCAATGTCGCCGGCAAAGGCCTCCGCGGTTTCAATTTTGCTTAATCCGCTGAAAACGAACAAGCCGGTGATTTTACATTTTTTTATTTCCGCTTGCCCAGAGCTTGCCGAAGGGTTTCGGCTGATATGGCTTATGAGCGCGCTATTTTGGATTTTTCCTTGCGAGATTCTTCCGACCCCGATTTTGCCTTTGTAATTATCATAGATTATGGAAGTAATCATTATTTGCAGAGGGCCTTCGGTATTAGTTTGCGGAGTCGGCACATATTTCAGTACGGTCTCAAAAATCGGTTTCAAATCCACCATTTTTTCCAATTCCGGAGAAAGTCCGGCTTTGCCAAGTTTGGCCGCCGCGTAAACAATGGGGAAGTTAAGCTGTTCGTTGGTTGCCCCTAGCTCAATAAAAAGTTCAATTACTTTATCCAGCGCGTAATTCACCCGCGCGTTTTTTTTGTCAATTTTATTTATAATGACGATTATTTTATGTCCCATTGCCAGCGCTTTTTTGAGAACAAAACGGGTTTGGGGCATCGGGCCTTCCTGCGCGTCAACTAAAAGTAGGGCGCCATCCGCCATATTAAGCACCCGTTCCACTTCTCCGCCAAAATCCGCGTGTCCGGGAGTATCAATGATGTTTATTTTAGTGTCATTGTAAACCGCCGCGGCGTTTTTTGAAAAAATCGTAATTCCGCGCTCTTGTTCCAGCTCATTAGAATCCATAATATGCTCTTGTTCGCCAACTTTGCCCAAATCCGTATCGGATTGTTTAAGCAGGTTATCCACGAGCGTGGATTTGCCGTGGTCAACGTGAGCGATGATGGCGATGTTTCTTATATTCATAAGCGAAGTTTATAGTATATCATATTTTTAAATTTTATGCAAAAATACTTCGGCAAGCTCAGTATAAAAAACAGGGCACGCAGGATTCCTCCTTTGTGCCCCCTTTTTATCCTATTCTTTGGCCACCCACCTCTGTTCCCGTCTCTGCCTTCTCTTCTCTTTTCGAAGCTCGCGCCTCTCTTTCGGAGAAAAGTTTTGCGATTTGGGAATGTAGCCGGCGGCATAAGCTCTGGTTGCTCCGATGACTGCGGGATTCAGTTTCTGGTCCACAGAAACCAATTCTCCATTGACCGTTATCAGTTTGCGGTCGGTTAGCCGTTCGTCGGTTTTTTTCAAAACCCTGCCCCCGAGGCGCTGGTCCAATCTCGCTATTCCTTTGTTTTTGTTGCCGGACCGACTTTCGTTCCGGGCTATGTTGCATTCGTTGGTTAGAGCCATCCGCACCAAAGGCGGAAGCGAATTGAATTCTTCGGCGACTAACTCAACGACTTCGGGGCTGGATAACCCGTTTACGATTATCCGGACCGTTTTTTCCAGATTTTTACTGGACCACCCGGAATAACGGAGTGGTTCTTCCGGCTTTACGTATTCCTGCCACCGGTACAACGGAAGATTCTGCTCAACCATATAGAGTAACAAGCTCATTTTATTTTCCTCCCAAAGAACTGTTATTGTGATTATCCTCGTTCAATATCTTGGAGGTTTACCGCAATAAATATAGTATAGCATACTATTATAAACCTGTCAAGCTTTTTAAAAATGAAACTCCCCGAGCTTAAGCTATAGGAGTATCTTTTTTATTCAAATAACAATGTTATTTGCCTGCCACTGTACCATAGTATAGTGGCAGTAGACACTCCATATCAGAGCTTATGCTCGGAATATATTTATGCGCTAATAAAAAAGCGCGCAAGTTTTTAATTTGCGCGCCATCATATTAAATGTAGCCCCAGTACCAGAACAGTAGCCGCGTCAGCGTTTCTCTAATTCGGAAACGCAACCAGGTTCGATCAAACCATTGGATATTTTCTAGAACAAAGTAGTTAATATCCTCTGGCATTGATATCGGCAATGTTTCCAAGCCTAGAGTTTGGTAGCTCCAAACCGCTCTTCCCATATGGTCTGGGACAGCGGGGATTACTATTCCTTTTTTGTATCCTTTCCTCTTACAATACTCTATTTGAACTTTTGCTACCTCGAAGGTATTCCATGAAGGAGTTGATAGTCCGATGAAGCTAGCGTTGATAGCAACGAACTCGGTTACTAATTCCGGATCAGCCATTTTCACTTCCTCTTGAACCAAGAGCGGCAATCGGTACTTTTCTTGAAGTTTATGAGCTATTCTAGCCAAAACGAAATTGGCAGGAGTAGGTGTTCCATCTACTTTTCTTCCAGCGGCTTGAGTAACAATCACATCCGCAGTCTGCAGCTCCTCTTCGGAGGCGGGCGGGATATTGAAAACAAACAGTATCCGACACAACTTCTTGAAGAAGCTCATTTCTCCGCCCCCTTTTTCAGATTTTAAATGTTACATTGCCAATTCAGCAATAAATAAAGTATAGCACATTCTAATTTATTTGTCAAAAAATTGTTAAAAAAATTAAGGCCCCAAAAATATCTAAAAATAAATCCAATAAAGTGTCCGCAAGAGTTATCGGCCCTTGTTTAATGCCGAATTTAAGCAGAAAGCTTTTAACGCGGTTAAAACGGTCAATGGCGATTTCTAAAATTTCCCAAAGTATTCCGACGACAAAGACACCTAATAAAATAGATAATCCATTAGCCGTAAAATTAAAAATAAAAACTGCCAGTAAAAATCCGGCGGTTAAATGGCAAAACTCAAAAAACCAGTAAGCTTTCTTATATTCAATTTTATTGCTTATAAAAATGCAGGAAAAATATAAAAATACTAAAATAATAATTGGGAAAATAATCATTATTTCAAATTTTCAATAATCGCCACTTCTAATGGGACAATGGCAAACGGGGAGTATTTCATTTCGCCGTAAGCGCTAATCAGCGATTTTAAAAGCGCGATATGTTTTTGGTCGTGGATAAGTTTCGCGTGTTCTTTTAAATTGGCAATTTCATCTTTAGTCAGCTCTTTTTGGTAAAGTTCTTCAATTCTCGGATTCATTTTGAGCGTCAGCGTTCGGCGGAGATAATGGATAAGGTCTTTGGCAAGTTGATTCAGATTGCAGCCGTCTTGGTCAATTTCATTAAGATAGGTAAGCGCGCCCGGCAAATCATTTTTTAACAAATACTCCGCGAGTTTGGCGGTTTTTTTATGGCCGATTTTGCCGGCAATCCGCTCCACATCTTTTAATTCCACATCCTGGTCAAGCGAGGTGATCTGGTCCAAAAGCGATTCTGCGTCCCGTAAACTGCCTTCCGCGAGGGACGTTATCAGCTCCAGCGCTTCGGCGCTAACTTTTAACTTTTCATTTTTAACTATTAACTCTAATTTGCGAATAATTTCGTCTAGCGCGAGTTTCCGGAAATGGAATCTTTGGGTACGGGAAGAAATCGTTGCCGGCACTTTTTCGTATTCGGTGGTCGCGAGAATAAAAATAGCGTGCGCCGGCGGTTCCTCTAATGTCTTAAGGAGAGCGTTAAAAGCCGATTTGGAAAGCATATGCGCTTCATCAATAATAAACACTTTGTTTTTAAAAGAAGTGGGGGATAGGCGGATGCCTTCCTGCAAATCCCGGATTTCATCCACGCCGGTATTGGTTGCCGCGTCAATTTCAATCACATCCAGGGCGTGGCCGACGTCAATTTGCGCGCAGGCATTGCAGGCATTGCAGGGTTCACCATTTTGTTTAAACGCTTTGTCGATTTGCCTTTTTTCGCAGTTTGCTAATTTGGCGACAAGGCGCGCGGTGGTGGTTTTTCCGGAACCGCGCGGACCGTAAAAAAGATAAGCGTGGGCGAATTTATCCTGCCGCGCGGCATTGCGCAGGATTTCCACGATATGTTCCTGCCCAAGAAGTTCGCTTAATTGCTTTGGCCGATATTTTCGATAGATAGCAAGCATAGTTAAAAGTGAAATTTAATAAGTTGCTTATTTGTTACTTTTATACATTTTACTATTTTCAATTTTTTATCGCCACTGCTAAAAGTTGACTTATTGTTAATAAAAAACCGGCTTATGGAAATAAGCCGGCGGCAGTAAGAAGGTCTTTGCAGGAGTCGCATTCCGCGACATGCCAGGTCTTGGCAACGATATGCATTGCCGGGACAGTAAGGTCGCGGTTATTTTGGAGCGCTTCCATCTCGGAAAATGAAAGGTGGGTCATAGCGGGGAGAACTTTTTCTTCATAAAATTGAAGATGTTTTTTTATTGATTCTTCTGACAGTAATTTACTCTCAAGGGCAATGCACACCTGTTTTATGAGTTCGCTTGGATTTGTTATTTGGGGAAAACTCATGCAAAACGGGCAATTAATCATATGCCGTATTCGCGCCATAAGAACATTTGCACGTAGCGTAACGGTGTTATTATCGTTTAAGTCATATATTTCATTCGGAAAGAGGCAGTGGTTTGTCGGGTAGGGTGGTTTTTTCAACAATTC
>MHJG01000002.1:0-10805 GCA_001818695.1 Candidatus Harrisonbacteria bacterium RIFCSPHIGHO2_02_FULL_42_16
CATCAGGCATTAGATTATTTGACTCCGAATCAATATTTGGAGAAGCGGCAAACCAGTCGATTGTCGACAAAAGATGTTATTACCCTACAAACCTAAGTGGTCACTATGTATCTGAACCTGGACACTACTCAACTAATTGACGATCGTCATTTAGTTGAGTATGACTCTATATAAATAAAAAACCCGCCGATTAATCGGCGGGCGGGCCAAACAGCGGTTTATTTCTGTTTTCCTTCCATTTTTTTAAAGCATAAGGGATAGCAAAGCCAAAACCCATTAAAAGGCCGGCGGCAAAAAGAAAATCCAATCCTCTCCGGTCTTCGAAATAAAGAAAAACAGAACCGGCAACTGCGGCAAGAATTCCCAGCCGTAAAAATACTGCCATAACAAAGGACATGATTTGCCTCCTGAATTATCAACGGACATTATTGGAATATTATAAACCCAAATTAAAAAAGTTGCAAGAATAAAAAAGCCCCGATGCGCGTCGGGGCGTTTATTTTACCAATTATAGCCAAGCCAGAAATTCCATCCTTTCTCTCCGACATATCCTTTATTGAATCTCAAATTTAATCCGAACGCCGTAGGCACATTTACGAAAATGCCGGCGCTCTGCTGAATTTTGAATTTCTCCCGTTCTTGCCCAAAAACGGATTTTTTAGTATGCCAGATATCGCCGACATCATTATATAATCCGCCCCGAACATCAAAATATCTTATAAGGTACTGAAATGCTTCGTCAACCGGACCGCTGATTTTCGCGCCAACCAAGTCCAGCATCGGAAATCGCAGTTCGCTGCTGTTAAGGGCATAAGCATTGCCGCTTTGGCTGAATAACGGCACGCCCCGAAAAGTTGAATTGCCGCCCCAAACAAAGACAGTGGACGTCGGGCCAAAACTGTAGCCGCCAGCTAATTTAAACGCTAATCCGGAACGCTTAGTAAATGGACAATAATATCTTACATCTAAATTCGCGTCAGCGCCTTGATAGCGCGACCAATTATCCAATCCGACCGCCATTCTGCTAAATACCGCAAAACCGGAATGCGGACCGTGCCAATCGCTAATAGTCGTATCCAAACTAAAAGTTGTTTCCAATTTTGTCCGCCACCACTGAGTTAATAAATTTCCGTTTAAACTAACATATTCTTCTTTCAAGGTTATGTCCCAATTTATTAAAGGATGAATAAATATATTTTGGAATATGCCAACATCCAATCGCTGGCGATTAGCGTCAAAATTCCAATAATTAAGATTCAAAGACCGTCCGGTAGTAAAATTGTAATAACTGACATCCGCGAATCCCTGATTAAAGCGTTGAAGAAATAAGTTCGCGACCACCGCTTTATTATTAAGTTCATCCAAGGCAACCATCTCTAAAACTACAAAACCGCCCGCGCCTCCTCTGCTGTTTACACCTATTACGGCCGCTCCGTGCTTATCATACAATCGCGGAAACCTATCCAATTTCTTTTCCTTATTTTTTATTTTACGGCTGGCATCTAATTCCTGCCGGGATAATAAATTTCTTTCGGCGTCGGAAAACGAAGAACGGCGAACCGCATAAGAAAGAGCTTCGTCCTGAATTTCCACCTTACCGCTCTTATCTACTGTCAAAATTCTTTTTAAACCGAACTGATTAACGGTTTCCACTAAAAATTTATCTTCCATAACGGCCGCTTGCTTAATAATGGGAATATTTCGGCTAATGACACTGGCGCTGCTAAAACGGGTATCCAGCATCAATAATTCATGAGATTTCTGCTCTTCACGATAAGAAAGAAAGAATATCCTTTCTCCGTCCGGCAGAGGATACCAGGCAAGTCCGTTTTCAGATTCGGTCAAGTCCGGCGATTCTATATTCCAAACGCTCTGGCTGTTAGTCGCCGCCCGAATCCGACTAACCCTAAAAGTCCGATACTGGTCAAAAACAAATAACTCCCCACCGGCAGTAAATTCAAAATCAAATACCTTATAAAGCTCGGCATTAAGCTCCGATTTCTTCTTTTCTAACGAATCGTAAATCATAATCCTGCTATTTTCATTCCAGGTGCATTCCGTCCAGGCAAGATAACGGCTTTCAGGGGAAATTTTAAAAATGGTGGGCGGACAGCCGAATAAATTAATCGGCTGTTCTATTTCCAATTCGTAAAGTTTCTCGGATTTCCAATCATAAACATACGACTCTTTATAATCAAATTCTGTTTCGTAATAGCTGTTGCCTTCTTTCTTTTGCTGTATCAAAGTAATGTCTTTTTGAAGCAAGATATTGGAACCGGCTAAAAATTCAACTTTCCCGAATTCTTCCAGCCGCTTAAATTCTTCAATGGTAAATTTTAAGGTTTCCGTTGAAGCGCTGTCCGCCAGATAAAATTCTATTTCCGACTCGCCACGCTTCAATTTTTCCATTGATAATTTTTTATTGGCTAAAAACAGCGCTTTAGTTCCGTCCGAAGAAGCAATAGCTTCAAAAACAGACAGCTCTTCCGATTCTGGAAGATAAGAACTGAATTTCTTAATCAATAATCCATTTTCGGCAACCGCGCCTGCCGGATAATTATTATCCGCGCCGGAAGAAAATTTCACTTCTTCAGCAGAAATATTAACCGGCGCGCCTTTCACGAATAATCGGCCTTCGGAAAACGCGTTAAAAAGCATTCCTTCGCCGCCAAACCAATGCGGGCGGAACACTCCGATTTTCACATCAGTTAATTGGACATTTTCCTTTCGATTGAAATCATAAAGATAGATATTATGGACTAACCCCTTATCGCTTACATAAAGCAATTTTTCGCCGTCCGGAGAAAACTCCGCGGAAAATTCATTTTCATCAGTTTGGGCAAGTAAACGAAAATCGTCATTCTTTCGTAAGTCATAAACAGCCAAATCATATGATTGAGAAATTTCATTCTCTACGGAAGTAACTAAAAGATTAAGTTTTTCCGAATAAGAAAGCCCGCGATAAGTCCTTCGGGCGGAAGTCAGCTGCGCCAATTTATTGCTGGATTTATCAAATACATAAATTTCCGCGAAAACATCTTTGCGTCCGACAAAAGCGATTTTGTCCTTACCGATCACAACTGGGTATTGGATATCCCGAATTCCTTCCGGACGATAAATTTCTTTATCGCCCAAAATGAATTCTTTATTTTTTTTGTCAAAAGAAAACTGCTGGCTGATAATGGCGTCTTTACCGCCAATATCAACGGCGTAAACCACAACATCGGCTGAAGCAAAAGACGCGCCCTGTTCCTGATAGCCGAATTCCGGCTCTATTTCCAGGCCAAAACCTCTGATAGAAACGGTTTTTATCCGAACATCGTCCGCCAGTTTTTTAGAATAAACCCTATCTCCGTCAGTCCAATTTACAGAAAGCCGATTCCGGCCGAAAACATTTTTCCGGGTAACAAAAGATTCTTTATTGACAGCTAATAAAACTGCTTCGTCCAATTCCTTAGTTTCGCCGACAATATCCGTTTTAGCCCGTATCTGATAATACCGGCTCTCAATATACTGACGCAATTCGTCATCAAATTCTTCCAGAGTTTTTCCGATAACCTTATAAAAGGCCTCTTCAAATTTCAATTCTTTGCTTTCTTTAAAAATGGCGCTAACCACATCGCCTTTATCTTGATATTTTTTCGCCAAATAATGAAGGACGAATTCTCCCTGCTTATAAACCAAGCCATTGGACCACCAACTCATTTCATCAGAAGGCCGGGCAAGATAATCATTAATGTAGGCGTCTCTTATTTCCAATTCTCCGGCGGCATCCCATTTATGGGACAAATGTTCTGCCGCTCCTTCTATAAACCATGAAGGAATGTCTTTGCCGTTAATCAAATCAAAAAGCGACAATTTAATTAATTCGGCATGATAACGATGCGCCAATTCATGCCTTAACAACCGCCTAAATCCGACAACGGAATCGCGAAAAGCCACCGTAACCCGTTTGCGTTTAATCATTTCCGTCCTTCCACCTAATCCTTTCGGCACTAATCCAAAAATCAGATTGGTCTCTTCAAAATCGCGGGCTGAACTGTGAATCTCAATCTTAAACTTATCCGCAGAATAGCAAACGCCGGGTTTAACGCAAAATTCGGCATAAACTTTTTCCGCTTCGTTCAAAAAAAAATTAGCCAGTTCATCATTACCATAAGTGTAAATTATAAAATGCGCCGATTCTTTGGGCCGCCAATCAAACTTGCCGTATCGCGGCTTGTTTTTGCGCAAATGACCATCCGGCAACCGGTCAACATATTCAATCCCGATTCCCGGAAAAATAAGGCCGATAATCGGGTCGGCATATTCAGCTTGCGCCCAGCAAGAATTAAACAGAAAAATACTTAATGCGCAGAATGCCTGCTTCACTAACCGTTTCATTCCATTTCTCCATATTCCATTGACAAGACAACTGACTATAATCTAACAGAAAATAGAAGCGGGCGTAAGATTGACAAGTAATTATAGATATGCTTACATTTAATGTAAGTTTACGAAAAAGGAGGCAGTATGCAGCCAACTCAAAAGAAGGATTGGTGGCTGGAAGAATTGCCAACCCACGACTGCTCTAACATATCTGTTCTTTTAAAAAATGGGGATTTCTGCCACGCGAAATACGGCTGGATACGGCACGATAATGAAAGAATTCATCTTACCCATGCCGGTTTTGGGGATACCGAAGACCAATTGCTCACGGCTCAATTTACTGAAGAAATCCCGATTGAAGAAATATTACTTATTACATTAGTTAAACAGGTGTGGGGAATGACTGTATTCGTAAGAACAAAAGAGTCGGTTTAAAAACTGACTCTTTTTTATTCAAAAATTTCTTTTATTTTATTTTCCAAAAGATTTTCAATTTCTTCGTTAATTTGAACAACTAATTTCTGAACTTCTTCTTTCTGCTTAAAAGCGGTGTCTTCCGATAATCTGTCGTCCTCTTCCATTTTTTTAATTTCCTTATTAACTTCGTCGCGGGCGGCCCGAACCTTAATCCGCGTTTCTTCCGCCATTTTCCGCACTACTTTTTCCAATTCTTTTCTCCGCTCATCGGTAAGCTGAGGCAAATTTATTCTAATCAAATTTCCGTCCGCATTAGCGGGAACATTCAAGCTGGAGGTTTCCACCGCTTTGGCAACGGCCGCCACCGCGCCCTTATCCCAAACATTAATGTCAATTTCCCTTGGCAGCACGACCGAAACCGTGCCAAGATGCTTAATCGGCGTCAGCTGGCCATAATAATCAACTTTAATATCCTCCACCATTTTTGGAGAAGGACGGTTGCTTCTTAATGACTGGAGCTCGCCCTTAAACGCTTCCGCGAAAGATTTCAATTTTTGCTCAAAACCGCTTAAATCCATAAATCGCCTTAAAAATTAAAAACCTGGCGCTTGGCAAACATATGGCAAAAAATACAGCAGAATGCCGGTAAAAATTATGAAAAGTGTTAGAGGGAAAATTTTATCCATTTGACCGATACTAACCTACAAATTATTATCCAAATCTACAAAGCTTCTAATTGAATCCGCTTATTTACATTATAACTCTTTATCAAAAATAATCTATGGAGCGCCGACTTGAGAGTTCCGGCATTGTTGATTAAATTGCCGCGTAATTTAAGAATCAGCGACTCAAAAAATCTATCCAATAATAATTCTCCACTACCCTCTTTTTCTTCGGACAATTCTTTTTGTTCCTCTATAAATTCTTTAATCAGCTTAGAACGGGCATAACCCTGCAATTTTAAAAATTTTTCGGCGTAGGACTCGGCCTTTTTGGTAATCGAGTCGGATAACAAATGGATTGCCCTGCCCGGCCTCCCCCAAGCTAAATCTATAATTTTCTTGTCTCTTGCCTTGTCCGCCGTAGCTTTATGCGAAGACTGGATCACATTCTCCATTTCGCTGTTTGATAACCGGCCGAAATAAATTTTCTGCATACGGGACAAAATCGTCGGCAAAAGAACATCCGGATTATTTAAAATAAGGATTAAGAACGCGTTTTCCGGGGGCTCTTCGGTAATTTTTAAAATTGCCGCTTGCGCTTTGTCGGTTAAGTTATCGGCATTATCTATAACCAACGTTCTTTTAGAAGAAACGGCGGGTTTTTTATATACAAAATTCTTTATTAACCGAACGGACTCTATGCCGATAGCGTCGGTTTTCAAGTTCTTGGTTGAGTCAATAACCATTAAATCCTGCAAGGGTCGGCTGGAAATAGAAAATTCGCCGGTTTCCAAAAAATTCGCCAGATGTTTGGCAAAATAAAACTTCCCTACTTCCGGCTCGCCGAAAAAAATATAGCCATGGGCTAATTTGCCGCGCCTTGCCAATTCTTTAAAATCTTTTACTAATTGACTGTGGCCGATGAACATAAAATGCTGCTATTATAATATTATACAACAAAAAGTGATCAGGTGATCGCTTTTTAATTTTTAAATTGTGGTTATTTGTTGTTAGTTATTAGTTAACGCTTGTTCAGCAATGTCCGTTTATACACATCCAAATGATTCAAAATCATTCCGGCGCCTTTGGCAACGCAAAAAAGCGGCTCTTCGGCAATATAGGTTTACACGCCGCTCATCTGCTTGAAAAATTCATCTATATTCCTTAACTGGGCGCCGCCGCCGGACACGATAATCCCCCTTTCCATGATATCCGCCACCAACTCCGGCGGGGTCTCATTAAAAACGCTTTGCACCGAAACGGCAATATCCAATAAATGGGGATTAAGCGCCTCGGCAACTTCATTGGAATTAACCATAATGTCCTTAGGAAGACCGGACACCATATCCCGGCCGCGAACATGAATTTCCAATTTTTCCCTGATAGGCAAAGCCGAACCGACTTCAATTTTAATCAGCTCGGCGGTCTGTTCCCCGACATACAGAGAATATTTCTTTTTTATGTAATCCATAATTGCCTGGTCAAACCGGTTGCCGGCCACCCGCAAACTGGACCAGGAAACAATGCTGCCCAAGGACTCCACCGCCACTTCGGAAGTGCCACCGCCGATATTAATAATCATATTGCCGGAATAAGAATTTATCGGAATACCGGCTCCCAGAGCGGCCAATAGCGGTTCTTTAACGATATAGGCCTCGGCGGCGCCGGCTTCTTTAGCGGCGCTGGTAATCGCCCTCCTTTCATTAGGAGTTATGCCGGCCGGAGCGGAAATCACCACGTCCGGCTTTAAAAAATTAAAATACCCGACTGCTTTGGATATAAAATATCTAAGCATTGCTTTAGTAATGTAATAATCGGCAATCACGCCGTCTTTTAAGGGACGGTAAGCGACAATGTCTTCCGGCGTCCGGCCAATCATGTCTTTGGCCTCTCTGCCTACCGCCAGTACGGTATTATCCGGCAAACTCAAAGCCACAATAGTCGGTTCATTGATTATATATCCCTTTCCCGGAACAAAAACTATTGTATTGGCAGTTCCGAGGTCTATTCCTATTTTTTTGGTAAACATGTGAGTTTTAACGAACACCCCGCCCTCTAAGCAAATATTCTTTGTTTTAGAGCGCGCCAGGCGCTTCCATAATATTTTAATTTTTTTTCTCTGCGTCGAGCCACGACTTCTGATATATACGCTTCGTAATAAATTAAGTTATAACCCGGCTTAAAACGTTTATGTTCTTTGATTCGTCTATTTAAATCATTGGTGTAACCAATATACAACTCATTAGTATTGTTCCGTAAAACGTATACGTAATACATAATGCATAGAGGGCGGGGTTCTCCTCGTTTAACTCTTCTAAACTCGTCGAATATCCGCTCCCAATTCTCTTAATCGGCCGTCAATATCTTCATATCCCCGGTCAATCTGTTCTATATTTCCCAGTTCTGTTTTGCCTTCGGCGATTAAACCGGCAATAATTAGGGTGGCGCCGGCGCGTAAATCCAAACTGTCAATCTTCGCGCCCCGCAAAATCGTCGGGCCGGTTATCATTGCCCGGTGCGAATCCAACATTGCGACATCGGCGCCCATCTTTTTAAGCTCGTCAATATACTTTAATCTACTTTCATATAAAGTGTCAAAAATTATGGACGAGCCGCTCGCTTGAGTAGCCAGCACTCCAAACAACGCCTGAAGGTCAGTAGGCAGTCCGGGATATGGCATTGTCTGGACTTTAGAGGCGCGCAAAACGGATTTTGCCCCGTCTATCATTAAAGCATTATTGGCTATTTTATAATCCACTCCAAATTCTTTCAATTTCCTAAGAGTGGAAGTTAAATTATTTTCACCGATGCCATTAATGTCTATCCTGCTTTTAGTCGCCGCCGCTAAAATAGCGAAAGTGCCGGCTTCAATCGGGTCGTTGATAATACTGTGCTCTATTTTAGAATTTTCCGATTTACCCGGCCCAACTTTAAAAGAATGGGCATTACCTGTTTCTATTGCCATTCCTAATTTGCGCAGAAAATCAATTAAATCAAAAACATGCGGCTCAATCGCCGCTAATTTAATGGCAAAAGAATGAGCGAATCCCAGCATTAATAAATTTTCCGTTGCCGTAACACTGAATTCCTCCAAACAAACTTCTCGGCTCTTTAATTCGCGCAATTCCGCGTTGTAAATTCCGGTTTGGCTGTCCAATTCTATACTGGCGCCTAAGTCCTTAAGCGATTCCAAATGAGTGTCAATCGGGCGGCTTCCGATTTTGCATCCGCCCGGAGTGATAAACTTAAATTTATGAAATCTTGCCAAAAGCGGGCCCAAAAGAAGTATAGAGGAGCGGATTTGGTTCAATGAATTCTGGTCAATTTTTTCCGGCTCCAATTCGTCATTTTTAATTTCAACGCTATGTTCGGAAATCCACCGTTGTTTGGAGCCCATACTTTTTAATATTTCCAATAATTTAAAAACATCCCCGACGCGGGGCATATTATTCAAAACACAGGTTTTATCGGTCAAAACCGTAGCGGCAATAATCGGCGTAGCCGAATTCTTAAAACCCCTTAAATCAATCGCGCCATTAAGAGTTTTTCCGCCTTTAATGATAAATTTCATCCTAACTTTAATTTACCACATTTTTGCTATATTTTTTCTTGTGCGCCGGGTAAGTATTTTTTATATAAGGAAGAGTTTAAATAAAATAACAATAAAAATCCTCCGCCAGCCAAATCCCAGAATAAATCCAGCATCGTATCTTGCAGACCTTGCTGGGATTTAAAAGGAAACAATCCCGAATAATCAAGCCCGAACTCATAAAGCTCCCATAAAACACCCACTAAAGCGACAAACCCCAAAGCCATAATTAAAACAACAAAATATTTTCTTTTAAATAAATAGAGTTCGGGGTTTTTTTCCCAAAAATTAAAAAATAGCACCGCCATTGCCGCGCCTCCTAAAGGATGCAAAATTGCGCTGTAAATCCAAGCATAAAACCGGGAATCGGCGTAAAATAAAGAGGTGGCCGCGATATTGAAAAAAAACAGC
The DNA here is from genome assembly GCA_001818695.1 of Candidatus Harrisonbacteria bacterium RIFCSPHIGHO2_02_FULL_42_16. Taxonomy (GTDB): domain Bacteria; phylum Patescibacteriota; class Minisyncoccia; order UBA6257; family 02-FULL-45-10c; genus 2-02-FULL-42-16. The sequence continues at coordinate 9,448 of MHJG01000002.1, forward strand.
AGGGCTGGAAATAAAAACGCAAATTTTTTTGAAAGGATTGCTTTTTCAAACATATAAAATAATAAAAATGAGGTGGATTATCGGATAGTAGTAGGCGCTTTTAGCGCTTCGCCCATTGGAACGCTTTGGTCTGCTGGTGACTATAGTTATTTTTCATCTTTTTTATGTTCTAAAAGAGGTTTTTCTGGTTCATATAGAACTAATCCATACACGCGGAGGATCATCCCCTCCCCATCCCCAATCGTAATCATACACAAGCGACCATTTAGAGTCTTTCCACATCAAAACAGGAGCTTTTGCTTTTTTACGACTTTCAGCTACTGAATCTCTCCACATCTGTACATTGGCTTCTATATAGGAATCAATCCAATCTTTTTCAGTAGTAGGAAATTTTAACTCTTGCCCCCCAGCTCTTGCTTCAGCAAGCAGCATTTCTGCCTGAAAACGGGCGCGGGCTTTAACCCGTTCCTTTGGAATAAGGTCTTTTTCAATTTCTGCCAATCTCTCTTTATTATTTATATACCATTCCGTAAACTCTTTTTCGGACATTGGAGAGCCCATCGGAAAGTTCTTTTTTCCCGCCTTTGATTCGGCTAAAATCATCTCTGCCATGGAACGAGCCTTGGCTTTTTCTTCTGGAGTAAATTCTTTATTTTGGGGTTGTTTTTCCATAATTGAAATATAGCTCAATTTAAGTAACTATTCAATTGCAAGAATTGAATTATCCACACCCTCTTGATTTATTATCTATGGATATGCTATATTGATAGTGTAATCACCACGAAAAAGCACCTCCCGATGTTTCGTCTACGGGCGGTGCTTTTTCATTTTTGGTTATCTTTGTATTCTAACTTATGCCTTAAATTATTCATAAAAAGCAGCTTTTCCTTCGCTGATTTTTTAATTAAAGCTGAATACTTATTTTGATTCGGCACGAGCACAAATTTTAATTTCTGTTTACCATATAAATAGTTAATCAAACAATAGAAATCTCCGTCGCCGCTGACAAGCAATGCCTTATCATACTTGGCAAAATCAATCATTGCTTGTAGCACTAATTCGGCATCACAATTCCCCTTTACTTTTCCGTCCTTATATTGAAGTATTGGTTTGAATACGAGCGTATAACCATCGTCTTGTAGTTTCTTATACATTTCTTGATTCTCTGATAGAAAACCAAGAAAGAGATATGCCTTGGTAATATGGTGTTTATCCTTTAGATAAACGTAGAATTTTTTATAATCTAACTTCCAACCAAGTTCTTTAATACTCAAATGCAAATTATTGCTATCAATAAAAGCATAATTACTCTCTCGGTTTTTCATGCTATGATGAGCTACGCTATTCTAGCGCTTCGC
>MHJG01000002.1:10901-13447 GCA_001818695.1 Candidatus Harrisonbacteria bacterium RIFCSPHIGHO2_02_FULL_42_16
ATTCCAAGCTTATCTCCGACATTCATAATTTCTATCGGATTTAACAGCTCTTTCTGCAATCCGGCATCTTTAAAATATTCTTTATAATCCTTTTCATTGACTGTTATGCCGCTTTTTTTAGTATAAAGCCGCACCCGGGCAACGGCGGTTTTTCTTCCTCCTTTGGCTTCAAAGTAACGCGCTTTTTTTTCTTCCACGGCCGGCTTTTTTAATTTTAGGGTCTTGGCAGTAACCATGATAAATAACTTGGGCAAATATTATTTTAAAATTAATCTTTTTAAACGGTTCGTAAGAAGCCGATTTTTAGGCAACATCATTTCCACCGAATGGCGAAAAACTTTTTCCGGATTTTTCTCAAAAGCGTCCTTTAAAGTAATGGCCTTAACATGCCCCACATAACCGGTATGCCGATAATAATTTTTCTGGTATATTTTTTTACCGGAAAAGGCGAGTTTTTTAAGATTCTCCACGATAACCTTATCCCGGCCGGCAAGCCGGGGTTCATACGAAGGATTTTTTTTATCCTGCAAAATTAAAGCGACTTCCGAGGATAATCTGCCTAATTTTTTATTGGTCGCGTCAATATTATAATCCGCCATAAATTTACTTCTTTGATTTTTTAACTTTCGCTTTAACGGCTTTCTTAGTTTTTTTCTTTTCAGCGAAAACAGGGGCCAATTCTGTTTCTTTCACTTCTATCTGGGAAACCTTGTCAAAATGGTCTTTTAAGATATTGCTGGCTTTATGCATGGCCGCCGAAGGCGTAATACTGCCGTCCGTCGTTACGGAAACCGTTAATCTATTATAATCCGCCCGGTCGCCTACCCGCATATTTTCAACGGAAAAATTAACTTTAGTAACCGGCGAAAAAGCCGCGTCCAGAGCCACCGTGCCGATAGGCAATTTTTCCGATTTTTGGGAATCCGCCGGAACAAATCCCAAGCCGCGTTCCACTCTAATTTCCATATCCAATTCCGCGGATTTGCCGCTTAAGGTGGCTATCGGCATATCCGGAGTTATAATTTCAACCAAAGAATTGGGCTCTAAATCCAAAGCCAAAACTTTTTTCTCGCCCCGAATTTTTAAAATTAAGGTCTGCGGTTCGTCGGCGCTGACCCGAAATCTTAGCTTTTTAAGGTTTAAACCAATCTCCACCACGTCTTCTATCACATTCGGGAGCGTGGAAAATTCATGAACGACATTTTTAATTTTATATTGAGTTACCGCCGCTCCGGGCAAAGAAGAAAATAATACGCGCCGGAGCGTATTTCCCAATGTTATTCCGTAGCCGCTATAAAGCCCCTCAATCTCAAAGACCCCGTCAGTGCCAGTTTCTGAAATTTTTTTAATAGTTACTGATTCGCTTAAATAGGCAAATTGCATAAAAATTTATTGTTATTTTGAATAATAATCAACGACCTTATTAATATCAAATAATGTTTCCGAGTCATTAGGCAGTGATACTACCTCTCCCTCAAGTTTATCCTTATCAATGCGCAGCCAAACGGGCGTTTCGTATTTTTTTAACCGCTCGGGCAAATCTTTAAACAGCGCCATATCTTTGGACTGCGACCGAATATTTATCTTATCTTTCGTCTTCACTAAATAAGAGGGGGCTTTAACTTTTGCGTTATTCACCAGAATATGGCCATGACTCACCAGTTGCCTGCCCACCGAACGAGAAGGAGCCAATCCAAGCCGGAACACCGCATTATCCAATCTTCTTTCCAAAAATTGAATGATTAAATTATTGGTAACGCCTGGATTTTTCGCCGCATTGGCAAAAATTTTGCGCATATAGGCCTCCCGCAAACCATAACTTAATCTTAATTTCTGCTTTTCATTAAGCTGTTGCCCGTATTCAGACGAAGAATGGCGGTCTTTTCCGTGCAGTCCCGGCCGATGAGGCCTCTTGGTCATTACGCATTTTGAAGAATTGCAACGGTGCGCTTTTAAAAAAAGCTTTGTTCCCAGCGCCCGTTCATTTTTTTCTTTAGTGTTAAACATGTAAAATTAAACGCGCCTTACTTTCTTCGGCCTTGGGCCGTTATGAGGGATCGGCGTCACATCTTTAATTGATAATATATTAAATCCTCTGTTTGCCAAAGACCTTATCGCGGAGTCCCTGCCGCTGCCAACGCCGTTTACAAATACATTGACAGCCGATAATCCAGATTTTTTCAGCTTTTCGCTTAAACCGGCAACTATTTTAGAAGCCGCGAAAGGAGTGGCTTTTTTAGGGCCGGAAAATCCCAAAGAACCCGCAGAAGACCACCCCACCACATCGCCGCGCTCATCGGTAACGGTTATAATAGTGTTGTTATACGACGCCGAAATATAAACATTTCCGGCAGTCAGCTTTTTGCCCGAACCTTCTTTAACCTTAACAACGGCAGATTCAACCGCCTCGCTTTCTTTAAACTGCTCTTCTTTAGTTTTTTGACTTACTTTTTTCTTTCCCATCCCTCACCCTTAAAGGATCGCGAAAACGCCGCAATACCTTTGCGTTAATTGAAGACCTTTCGTCAAAATTGTTTCTGTAAAAA
>MHJG01000002.1:13466-14416 GCA_001818695.1 Candidatus Harrisonbacteria bacterium RIFCSPHIGHO2_02_FULL_42_16
GGTGAGGGATTATTTTAAATCTATTTTACGCTTTCCGCTACCGGCGGTTTTTCTCACGTTGCCGCGGACAGTCCGGGAATTTGTTTTGGTTCTTTGGCCGCGCACCGGCAAATGTCTCAAATGACGTATTCCTCTGTAAGCGCGGTAATCTTTTAATAAATTAATATTTTGTTTTACAATCTGCCTCAATTCTCCTTCTACCTTATAATTTTTTTCCACGAATTCTTTAATTTTCTTAACTTCTTCCGGAGTCAAATCCTTCACTCTTTTGCTCAAATCAATTTTTGCGGCGCTTAAAATTTTTTGAGCCGAAGAACGCCCTATGCCATAAACATAAGTCAATGATATTTCTGTCCTTTTATTATCGGGTATTTTTACGCCTAATAATATCATGTTTTGAGTTTAGCCCTGCCTTTGTTTATGCTTTTTAATTTTACACACAATATAAACTCTTCCGCCTCTTCGGACAACCTGGCAATTCGTGCAAATTTTTTTTACCGATGACCTAACTTTCATAAACTTAATTATACGAACTCAATTACCGCTTTTTTGGCCGCGTCCCTTTTCCTTCTTACGACCGTCTTTAAAATACGCAAATAACCACCCCGCCTTTCCTGATACCGCGGCGCTATTTCATAATATAATTTTTCAGCCGATTGCTTGGGAAGCCGGGACAATAAAATCCTGAAACTGGCTAAGTTTTGTTTTTTAGCCAAAGTAACCAATTTTTCAACTTGCGGACGCACTTCTTTAGCCCTCGCTTCAGTCGTCTCAATGCGCTCTTCCATAATTAAATTATTGCGCAGGATTTTCAAAAAAGATTTCCGGCGACCCTTGATTTTACCAAATTTTCTCATCCCTCACCCTTAAAGGATCGCGAAAACGCCGCAATACCTTTGCGTTAATTGAAGACCTTTCGTCAAAATTGTTTCTGTAAAAAATTTCATATA
>MHJG01000002.1:14430-68144 GCA_001818695.1 Candidatus Harrisonbacteria bacterium RIFCSPHIGHO2_02_FULL_42_16
ACACTTGGTCTCCGGGCAAAATTTTGATGTGATACATCCTCATTTTTCCGGAAAGATGCGCCAATACCAGATTTCCGTCAGGCAATTTTACCCTAAATAAAGTTCCAGGAAGCGCCTCTTCAACAACGCCTTCAACTTTAATGACATTCTTTTTAGAATTCATAATAAAAACTATACGCCATTAAAGCGTTACTAATGTATAAGTATAGCACGCGAAACCGTCAAAAGTCAAGTTCCCGGCTAATCCACGGCAATTTTAACTTTATCGGGAGAAGTCGGCACCTTTTTCACCCAAAACGGCCACAGGGAAACAGTGGCGCTTTCCAGGCCGGGAATGGAAAATATAACCGCCTTGAATTCAACCTCAGGTTTCCCGAATATCTTGGAACGTAACGGCTCAATGTCAATTTTCCTGGCTAAAATTGCGGTATAACGAACTGGAAATGTAAGTTTTCCTCTGTCAAAATCTGCCCTCGGCAAACCGTACTCAAAAACAGATTCTTTCAGATAAAATTCCTGCCCATTATCTTTAACAGCCCGCTCTTCCAATAGAAGCTTTAAAGTATCTTCTTCAAAAACAATAGCGGTTATTTCCGCTTCAATAAAAACGCCAAATTGGCCTTTTTCATCCGCTTCCTCGTCAATTTTGGTCTGAATTATTTTATACTGCGTAGCCCCTTCTAAAACCTTGAATTTTTCGGGAATCTGGGAAAAAATTGCGGTTTTTAAACTGTCATTCAAAGTTTTTTGAGCTTCCGCCTTGCCCTTGTTTATATCTTCATTAGTCGGATAAGCAATCTGGCCGATAAATCCTCCAGTCATATCGTTTTTTGATTCTCCATAAAAATTCTGGTATTTCGGCCCGCCCTTAAAGCCGGGAATATTAAAAAGTTTAACCGGGCCGATATTATATTCCGGACCGGCCTGGTCGGCTATAACTTCCGCCTCAATGCTGGAAGGAATTTTATTTCCTTCTATAATTTTTGCCCCGGGCACCGTTATTCCCTTAATTAATTTAAAGGTTTTTCCGTCGGGAGAGGTAAATCTGGTATTGGCGACTAACTGCTGGGGGTCGGAACTATAGCTGTTATAAACCGTAATGCTGCCGGTGGCTTTTTTTTGGACTTCCCGTTTCCCATTGGCGGGAAATTTCAGAAAAACATTTTTTTTCTGCGAAAAAATCTGATTGGGAATACTCATTTTTGTCGTGTCAAAGACAGCGGATTTTTCCGTAATAATGGAATCGTTATAAATCCAATTTTGTTTTTTGGAAATTATGTTAACTTCCGCCCTGGGAAGAACTTTCAAGCCGATGACCAGCAATAAAGACAGCCCCAAAATCGCTGAACCAATAATTAAAAATTTATTTTTGGATTCCGGCCAAAAAGCCGAAAAATCGAATTTAGGCGGTTTAAATTCCGGTAATTTAAAAAATGGTTTTTTCTTAACATCTGAAATTTCCGGTTCAATTTCCGGCTCTAATGCCTCAAATTCGTCTTTAAATTTTTTACGCTTTTTCAAACCATCAGCTTTAAGAACGACAATATCGGAAAACTGACGCTTATTTTTCGTAAAAAACGGATTAAGGGCGGATAGGCCGCTCATTTCCGCAAGCTCAATCACGTGGTCGTCAACGGATTCTATGATAATTTCTTTATCCAATGCTCCCGCTTCGCGTTTCAACAAATGGAAATTACTTAATGATTCTCCGATATGGGAAAAACGCGGAACGCTAAGAATAATCTTATCGCTTTCCGTTTCAATTATTTTTTCCACTATTTCCGCGACTTCGTCGCTTTTGTTTAATGAAATCTTCTTCATACCATTGACCGATTCAAACCCACAAACTTTTTATCCAAATCTACAAAGTTAGTTTGGATATAACTATTTGTAAGCCATTCGCATACAGTTTGTAGATTCGGATGTTATTTGTAGGTTTGGATCGCTACTAAGTAATCAACCACCTGACTCTTCTGTTTGCCAAATGGCTCATTTTGTCATTCTGCGGCAAAAAATTAATCTCCAAAAAAGCGCACAGCACCGAAAAAATATTTTTTACCTGGGTTGATTTTTTAAATTGTACACTATATCCGAATTTTTCGGTAATTAAATTTGTGGATAACGGCAAAAGTTTGGAAGATTTGTGCAATCTACTATTAAATCGGTCGGAGAAAATCAAGGATGGCATATTAAAAAAAGAATTGACATAAATTTCGGACGGCTCTTCTATTAGGGAATTGAGGCCGTTAGCGAAAATCTGCAGTTCTTTGATTAAAATATTTTCAAATCTTCTTAAAAAATTCTGCGAACCGTTTTCGGTAGCATACGCATCCACCAAAGATTTGGCGGTCGCCTGGTCAACCTTTAAATGATTGAATAATGACCTGGTCAGGGACTGCTCGCCCCAGGAAAAATTATCGTGATGGGACATCCGCCCGTTAGACGCGGAAAATAACGAGGTCTGGTCCGGAAATAAATTAGCGACGAAAAATCGGTCTTTGCCCAAAGCCCTCCAAAGAATGTGGCTAATCGCCGTGCCCGATTCGGTGATAAGGGCAATATTTTCTTTAGGCATGGTCTCCTGGAGCATTTTCATCAGTTCCCTGATAATAAAGGTCTGACTGAAATAAATTTCAACCGATTTCGCCTTAAAGCCGATGGGATTAACAATTTTATGACCATCCAATCTTACGCTTCGGATTCTAACATCGCTTAAAAGCACGTCAATATCGTCCACATTCATCTTATTCGCCACCTTCAGCCGATAGCGGTCAAAAAATTTCCAAATCGCCTGCGAAATTAAATTATCCAAATCCGCCTCGTCAATCGCCTCTTTTGGATGCTGGCGAATAAGGGGAACAGAAGCGTACATGGTGGTGGCCAGCGACGAATCCAAGCTTAAAATAATCTTATAGCTGTCCAATCTCCGGACTTTTTTAAGCAAAAGCCGGACCGCCCGCAAAGAATTAAGAGGGGTAAACTCCGGCAAGGGCTGTAAAAAGTTTTTTACGACGCGAATTTCTTTTTTCTCCGCGCTTACTTTAAGTACGGTAACCTGGACATAGTGATTTAAAAGCTCAACAATAAGATACCTATCATACCTACTAAATAGGCCTAAGAACCATTGTTTTATTGCGTTAAATCCCAACACTTTTAAGTATAGCAGTAAACAGAAATGCGGCCAAATAAGCCGTTAATATGGCGCATACCTGCTTAAAAGTATTAAAAAGCCGTGTTACCACGGCCAGCGAATCTGAGGAAACATTTCACGCAAAGGAATGCTTTCTTCTTGATTCGCTATCTGATTTATTATTGATTGGAAAAACCTAATTTCAGAATAATTGTCAGCGGGAGTTAACTTTAAATCTAAAATCGCTTTTTGAAGCCAGCTTTTTTTAAATACCGCATTTTTATCGTCAAATAGAATATTTTTACGGAATGCCTTGCTTGTGATTACTTGACTTACTTGTCCATTTTCGGCTGCATATATTATAGTCACATAAGCGTCATTGTACCGCATCGCGGCATCCTTCAAATCACAATACAATATTTTTTCTATTTTACCGCCAATTGAAATTTGAAAATTACCGCTAATCCGATAATATAAAATTCTTTTTTCGTCCCGATGCCACACTTCTGCTTTCCGGAATTTAAAAAATCCCGATATAACAAGATTTCCTATCCAAAAAACAGTATACGAAAAAATGGCAAGCAGTAAAAATAACGCGCATCCCATAAAACCTCCCTTGCTGTTTTCAAAGATTTTATAATTTAAAAATAACAGATATTTTATTATCCGTCAATCTTAACCCCCCGCAAGCTATTCAACGAAACTCCACGGGCCGAAACTCATGGTTTCTTTTTCGTCCCAGCTTTGCTGATATTTTGACATATAAAAATAAAATGTTAATAATTTATGAATTTGTAGGCTATCGTAGTTATTTCATTTTATCTTCTGATCCCCTCTCCAGTTCTTCCCAAATAACTTCATACCTTCCATCGGTGTGATGTTTTATATCAAAATAATCAAGGACGCCATCCAGGATATCTGCCCAAAAAACTCCTCCTATTTTAGTAGGGCGTTTATTCGATAAATCGTCTATAAGATCTGCGCAAATTTCTTTATTAACCCATTTGGGACCGTATGCTTCCATCGCTTGCCTAAGTTGATAAATGAAACGTTCTCTTACTTTATGGACGAGCTGTTCATGAGATTCTTCTCCCCCCGACATCTCTTTATTTTTTGATGGAATTTTTTCAGTCATGGATTTAATTGTAACAAACGTTTTGTAAAAACGTCAAATAAACTAAAAACTGGCCTTATTTATTCTATTAATGCCTTGACACGTTTAATACCAACCCCCCCCAACGGCTTCTCGCGTGGAGAATTTATAATTCAAGCTTCGCCAAGTTTGGCTTGGCTTCTTTATATTTGGCACTTCAACGCACAGCACTTCAACGCGTTAAAGTGCTGGTATGCCTATTATCCCCAACCATAGGGTCATGATTTTAGTAAGATATTTTGATATTATAAAAGGCCCATTGCTGGGCCAAATTTAAATTTTCAATCTGCCTAATCGGAATTAGTATAATGCAGAAGTTTATCAAAAAAGTCAGCGGCAATTCTACTTAACTTCAAACGCTGATTGCCGCGGCAACGATTCTTAAAAAAATCGTCAAATCCTATATCCACTAATGCCGATAACACACCAGCCTCTTCGTCGTTCAAAACCAAAATTATTTTGCGACTTTTCTTTCTTCTTTCTATCTTCATCTCATGCTCCTATTATTTTAAAGAATAAACTAATACGATTCTATCATTTCAAAATAAAAAGTCAAGATAAGGCCTTAGTCAACTACCCCGCGTATTCTCCTGACTCCGGCTCCGACCGCTTCCTGCTTAGAAATTTTAAATTTCCCAATCTTAAAAGTATTGGCAACATGCGGTCCGCCGCAAAATTCCCGACTGAAAGCCGGCTCTGAGCTTACCGAGGAATTGCCGCCTATTGAATAAACTTTAACTTTGTCAGGGTATTTTTCTTTGAAAAAATACAGGGCGCCGGTTTTTTTAGCTTCTTCAATCGGCAATTCTTGATAAGTTACCGGCAAATCCTTTTGAATCGCCTCGTTCACTAAGTCCTCAACTTTTTTAATTTCTTCATCGGTCAATTTCCGCGAAAATGAAAAATCAAAGCGGGTGCGTTCCGCCGTAATATCCGAACCCATCTGCTTTACTTCCGAGCCAAGAACCCGGCGGAGCGCAGCTTGAAGCAAGTGCGTGGCAGTATGAAGCCGGGTTACTTTTTCCACTTCTTCCGGCGTGGATGCTTTCAATTCTCCGGTATCTAAAATCAAGCCGTGCCCGCCAAATTTCTTTTCCTGTCCGGCGCGGGAAATTTCCTGATGTTTCTGAAATTCGGCGTCAAAATCTGCCTTATTCAAATTCTTCACCTTATCCGGAACTAATTCCTGAAGTAATTCAAACGGCAGGCCAAAGGTCTCGTAAATATAAAAGGCGTCTTTGGCGGTAATTCTGTCGTATTTCTCTATTTCTTTAACTCCGAGCGCCAATGCTTTCTCAAACTTATCTTTTTCACCGAACAAAATTTCCAAAATCTCTTTCGTTTTTTTGACTTCCGGATACCATTCCCCATAATTTTCTTTCACGAAATCAACTGCTATTGAAAATAAATCCGCGTGGATATCATATTTGATTCCGTACACTAAAATTCTCCTCAAAAGCCGCCGCAAAATATACCCTGCTTCTTTATTGGACGGCCGAAGCCCATCGGCAACCAAAAAAACCGAAGCGCGCAAATGGTCAGCCAGTATTTTTAATACCTTTTTATGGAGTACCGACTGTGTTTCGTGCGGCAATTTTGGAACGGCCTCTCTTAATTTAAAAATAAGTGGATAGAATAAATCCGTCTCAAACACATTTGGAACGCCTTGCATCATTACCGCCAGCCGTTCCAATCCCATTCCGGTATCCACTCCCGGACTGCTGATTTTTTCTAACTCTAACCCATCGCCTCCAATTTCTAACCTCTTACCGTAGTATTCATTAAAAACCAGATTCCAAATTTCCACATCATCAACATAAATTTCTGTGGTAGGGCCGCAAGGGCCTTCATTGCCAGTCGGTCCCCACCAATTATCTTCCCGGCCATGTTCCTTAATTTTATCCTCCGGCAAACCGATTTCTTTATGCCAGATATTAAACGATTCTGCGTCACGCGAAACTTGTCCCTCACCCTTGAAAGAGTGATTTGTAAACGAACCGCTTGCTTCGCGCTCTTTCAAGGGTGAGGGGTCGCCGCCGAATACCGATACCGTAATCCGTTCCCGGGCAATTCCCAAAACATCCACGATAAATTCATACGCCCAATGAATCGCTTCTTTTTTGAAATAACTCGCGCCGCTGCCATCTAGATTTGCCGGGCCGCCGAACGAAAAATTTCCCAACATTTCAAAAAAAGTAAGGTGGGTCTCATCCCCGACCGAATCAATATCCGAAGTCCGGAAACATTTTTGAACGGACGCGGCATTTCTACTCTTAAAATCCCGCAATGGGTCGGCTTTGCCGATATAATACGGCTTGAATTGCTGCATTCCGGCGGTAGTCAAAAGCACCGACGGGTCGTCGGGAATTAAAAGCGAAGATGGAACAATCTTATGCCCACGCTCCTCAAAAAAATTCAGAAATTTTCCGCGGATTTCCTTAGAATTCATAATTATGTTATATAAAAAATTTTATCATAAAAAAATTAAACAAAAAAGCTCGTAAGAAATCCTACGAGCATTGAACTATTTAATCTCCTTTGATTTCAACCATGGGGCACACTTTATTTTTAACGGCAACCACATACTCTCTGATTAGCTTAACCGCTTCATTATCGCTTGAAAGCAATTTATTCTCTAAAGCATAGTATAAAAATAAAATCGCCAAACAAAGCGCCAAAAACGTAAAGCCTAGAAACGCATACCTTCCCAGCTTGGTAAAAAATGAAAGGTATAAAAGGAAAAAGTAAATCGGCAATACGCGAAAACCTTTAATCGTCGGCCACTTTTTATATGAAATAAAAACTGGACCGTATACAGATGAAGATGGATGTTTGGCAAAAAGAATTCCAGATAAATATACAATTGCCAAAACAAATAATACTACCGGCCACACAATAAATAACATAAAAATAAATCTCCTGAATAAAATGCACAAGCTTACTTTACCGGGAATCCATCCTCTAAAATTCATAAAACTCGGGTAAGCGACCCTGCGCACTAATCCGTCCGACCTAATTTTCATTCCTTTTTCTCCTATCAAACAACTTCAAATACTAAAAAGAGTATATAGTAAAAGCAATTAAAATGTCAAGTAGCCCTACTCTCCGGAATTTAACTTTTGAATCGCCTCCTCCTTTAATTCCTTTTCTTTTTGGCCGCTCATCGGCAAAACTTTTTCAATAAACGGCTGAGTCGCCCGCCTTTCTTTTATTTTTTCTTCTACCCGATTCAATAAAGATTGAAGCATTTCCTCGGCAGAAAATAACAGTAACTTTGACGCCTTTAAATAAGGAATAACGGAATCCGGCTGGCTGTTTTTCCGACTTATTAAGTCCGACAGTTTAACCAAAGAGTTTTCGGTCTCCGCCGCAAAGGCGTAAAATTCCTTGGCATTTTTTTCAGTCAGCCCGTTTTTTTTGGCATTATCCATCAAATCATCATAAGCCGACTTCAATAATTGAAGCTCTTCACTTTTATCTTCAAAAAAGGCCAGTTGGCTTAACACTCCGCGAGCCGCCGCCAAGGATATGGACGCCCGGCTGAAAACATCGCCATACTGCTTCTCTTTCAAAAATTCTTCCGCCTGCTTAACATTAAATTCGGCTTGTAAAAAAAGATTCTTAACGGCGCTACTTTTTATATTTGGCAATAAAGCGTTTTCTAAAATACCTAATACTAAATTAGCTTCGCTTAAGATATTTTCCGCTTCCGACCTTCCGATTCCCTTACCCGCGGATTCAAACAATTTTTGCCGGGCTAAATTAAACGAATTCTTTAAGTCCTGATTGTCAATAAACTCCCGCGCCTCATCTAACGTTTTGATACGGCGCAATAAATCGCCAGGCAACGCCTCTAATAATTCCGGCAAATACCGAACTACATCCCGCGAAATAATTTTCACCTGGGATTTCAATAATAAGTCATTTTTAACTTTCAAAAATTCTTTTTGCAGCTGCGATTCTTGGCTGTCAAATTCCTTGCCGGCATCCAATAATAATTTTTCTTCAAAACGGCCCAGCGCCTCCGCGCCGCGGAATTCTTTCAGCAGGCCGTCCGGCTGGCCTTCTAAAATTTCCCATATTTTATTTTTCAAATTTTGAACGACGCCCAGTTTTACTAATGCCATCGGCGCCAATGAACTTAACTTTTCTTGGGAAATTTTTAGCTCTTCGTCAAACTGGCGGCTGGCGGCCGGTTTTAATTCGTCAAAAAGCTCAATATGCTTCACGGCTAAATCAATCAAGGTATTGGCAATTCCTGAAACAAGAGAGTTCCCATCTATTTTTTTAATGCCGCCGGCATATTGCTGTAAACGGCCAATACTCTCCTGATAAAGCTTAATGGCGCTGGATAATCCCTTGGCATTATCCGGAATAATCTCATGTAAATTTTTTAATTCCGCGGCTTTATTGTTTAAAATGCCTAATTCCAGCTCTATCTTTTTTAAAATATCAAAAGATAAGGTCCGCAAAGTTGAACGTTTCAGCTTCTTTACGAAATAAAAGAAATTGGTATTTAATAAGCCGGGATTCTCCACTCCGAGATTTTCCAATTTCACTTCTTCGGCGGCAATCAAATCCTGCACGATGCTTTCACTGGCAATATCCGCCTTAGCCGTCCCGCCACCCATGCCGCCTCCGATTGCCAATAAAATTAAAATTATTTTTAAATTTTTCATCCCTCACCCTTAAAGGATCGCGAAAACGCCGCAATACCTTTGTGTTAATTGAAGACCTTTCGTCAAAATTGTTTCTGTAAAAAATTTCATATAATTTGCAAGTAATTTATCAATCCTTTAAGGGTGAGGGATTATTCTTCCAATGTATGGGCTTTTTCGTGCTGTTTAATGCGGCTAAGCGCTTTTACTTCAATCTGGCGGATGCGCTCCCGCGTTACCGCAAATTCTTTTCCCACTTCTTCTAAAGTATGAGTGATGCCATCTTCCAGGCCAAAACGCATTTTTAAAATTTTTTGTTCACGAGGCGTCAAATCAACCAGAATCTTTTGAATCCGCTCTTTAAGCAAGGATTGGGACGCCGATTGGGTTGGCGTAATGCTGTCTTCGTCTTTGACAAATTCAGAAAGAGATGATTCTTCATCGTCTTCCCCGACCGGCGCTTCCAAAGAAACAATATCTTGGGATATTTTCTGGATATGATGGATTTTATCAACTGGGATTCCCATTTCAATCGCGATTTCTTCCGGAAGCGGGTCCCGGCCTAATTCCTGAACTAAATGCCTCTTGGCCTGGGTATATTTAGAAATTGTTTCCACCATATGAACCGGAATACGAATTGTTCTGGATTGGTCGGCTAATGCCCGGGTAATCGCCTGCCGAATCCACCAAGTCGCGTAAGTGGAAAACTTAAATCCGCGCCGATAATCAAACTTGGAAACCGCCCGGCCCAATCCGATATTGCCTTCTTGAACAAGATCTAAAATACTTAAATGCGGAGTCCGGTTAACATAACGTTTGGCAATAGAAACTACCAGTCGAAGGTTAGCTTTAATAAATTCTTTTCTGGCTTCCGGGTCGCCTTTTTCCACGCGCTTGGCTAATTCTTTCTCCTGGTCTTTGGTTAAAAGCTTGGTCTGACCGATTTCCCTTAAATAGGCCTGAACAGAATCCGGCAATTCGCCCTCCATACTGGCCGCCTGCTCCAACTCTTTCTTGCTGACTTCTTCTTTATCTCTCGGCAAACGGATAAGCTGGGTGGTCTCCACAACCTTGATGCCAGCGGTATCAAGTTTATTATAAATTTCCTCCAAAAATGCCAAATCATCCTCTACGGTCGGAAAAATATGCAAGACCTCGGTGTCGGTAACAAATCCCCGGTTGCGGCCTCTGGCAATGAGCTCTTGAACTTTCTCTTCATCTTCAAATTTAAGTTCCGAAGCCGGTTTCTTTATTCCCGCCCGTTTTTTCTTCAATAATTTGCGCTTCCGAACCGCCTTTTTGACTTTCTTGCGTTTACTGAATTTTTTCGCCTTTTTAGAACGTTTAGGCGCGTTCTTTTTATTACGGACTGTTTTGCGCTTTTTTAATTTATTCTTTTTCATAATAAAAACCCTGTTTAGAGGGGTCAAGACGCTTATTCGCTAATTATTCTATACTATACAACTCTTTTGAAACAATGTCAAATTCTCGCAAGGCCTCCTTAAGTTTGGGCTCATTACCCCCACTTTCAAGCTGGCGGATTAATTCACTGATTACCTGACGCTTTTCTTTCAGATATTCAATTTTTAACTCCTTAAAAAGCATCGGAATCTCGCTTTCCAGCTTAACGGACTCTATATTTTGGTTTTCAAAACTAAATCTTAAACTAATCGCGTCCATCAATTGGCCGACATCGCCGGCCATACCCTCTTTGCTTTTGACGAAACTCTGACAGATATTCAGATATTTTTCCGGAAAATACGGCAAATGATTTTCTAAAAAACCAAAATTATTTTTATAGAGCATTACCCCAAGCAAACGCTGGGCGATGAGATCCCGCCTGGAAAGGTCTTCGACCAGCGCGTTCGGACTCCGTTTTTCCTGTCCAACCGCCTGAACAGGCGCCGTTAAAGAATTCATTTCTTCCAATAAAATTTTCTCGTCAATTTTAACGATATTGGCAAGCTCTTTCAGCCAATGATTTTGGTCAATATGGCTGGAAAGATTTTTAATCTTTAAAAGCACTGTCCTGATATTTTGTTTTTTTAATTTAAGGTCTATCGGAAGATTGCTGATATATTTATGAAAATAATATTCCATCGCCGATTTGGCATCCTTAACCAATAACTTAGTCAGTCCAGGCTTGCTCTTAACCACATCCGCCGGGTCTTTCATATTACCGGCTTCGGGAATAATCAAAAGCTTCACCGAAAAATCATTGGCGCCGGCCAGGTCAATCATTCTTTCGGTCGCCGCCTGCCCGGCTTCATCGGCGTCAAAACTAAGCACCAATTCATCCGTTAAACGGCGCAAAACTTTCAAATGCTCCTGCGTTAAAGCCGTGCCGGAAGTTGCCACCGCATTCTTCACGCCGTCCTGCCAGAGCATTAAAAAATCCATTTGACCCTCCACCAGCACCGCCAAACCGGTTTGGCGGATATCATTTTTCGTTTTATGAAATCCGTACAAAATTTTTGACTTTTGAAAAAGAGGGGTCTCCGGGCTATTTACATATTTACCCACATTAGGATTTTCGTTTCCGGGAAATATTCTGCCGGTAAACGCCACTGTTTTACCAAAATGGTTATGTATCGGAAACATTAGCCGCGCCCGGAAACGGTCCCAATAAGTTCCTCGCTCAGTTTTAAATGCCAGGCCGACTTGGTCAATATCCCGTATCGAATACCCTTTCTTGAGCAAGTGCCGAACTAAAATGTCAGAGCCGTCCGGCGCCGATCCCAATTCAAATTCTTTTACGGTTTCTTCATTAAGCCCCCGTTCCTTAACATAATCCAAAACCTGGCGCGACTGCCATAAATTATTTTTATAAAAATCTTTTGCTTCATTTAAAATTTCGTAAAGCGAGTTGCGCGCCTTAAAATCCCGATTACCGGACGATTTTATTTCCACTCCGGTTTTTTCCGCGAGAATTTTCAAAGCGTCGTAAAATTCCAGATTTTCATACAGCATCAAAAATTTAATGACATCCCCGCCCTGCGAACAGCCAAAACAATGCCAGGACTGCCTTTCCGGCGATACCATAAAAGAAGGGGTTTTTTCCTTGTGAAAAGGGCAAAGCGCTTTGTAGTTTTTGCCGGCCGGCTTCAATTCCAAATACTGCTTCAAAAAATCCGCAACCTCCAGCCGGTCTTTAATAAGTTGGGTAGTGTCGCTCATAACTATAAGCATAGTTTACCATATTATTTTAAAAATTAAAAAAACTGGCATTGCCAGTTTTATATAATTTCATGGGTTAAAATTTATCCATCATTGCTTTAGTAAGATTTTTTACAAAAAAGAGTCGCGATTAAAGGCCTGAATCTGCCACGCCTTTCCCTCATAGATTATTTGACGCTTAAGCAAATCTTCAGATAATTTCTTGACGACTTCTTCCGAATTACAAACTTCTTTTTTTAAAAGAACATAAAAAAATCTTGTTGGTATTTCTTCCGTATAATGCGCATACACATTGATTACCGACCCGGACCTGCTTACCTTTATTTCCACAATTAAATCCTTATATAACATTAAAACTTCTTTCGCTTTTTCAACGTTCTCTACCGGCACGGGAAAAAAAAGCAGCATCTCTTTCGCCCTCCCCAATTAATCAATCAAAGTGCTAAAGTAAATCTTACATCGCTTGCTTTCAAATTGCAAATCGTTTATATTAAATATCAGCGTTAATCCACGTTTATATCTGCGCGAATCCGCTTCTACAACTATGAGACAATGCAAACTATGCGGCAAAAGCTATTTGATGGGCGGCACCCGCAAATTGCTCCGCGGCCACTACAATCCAACCAATTATTCCCGAAAACAGCCCAATCTCCAATGGACCAGTGTGCCAGGAAAACCAGGCAGGTTTAAGGCCTGCATTAAATGCCGGCGCCTCTTAAAGAAAAAATTAGCCCCGTAAAGCGGAGCTGATTTTTTTAACTGTCGGAGTACCCGGAATCGAACCGGGGCTGCATGCACCCCATGCACGCGGGCTACCACTACCCCATACTCCGTTTATTGTTACATTGTCATTTTTAAATAAAAATGTGAAGAGCGCGGCTTAATATGGTATAATAAAAATGAAAGTCCCGTTCTATTTCCTGATTAAGTAGTTTTTTAAGGGATGGCGAATTTCACGGCGCCGTGGCGCCGCTGATGAGCTGACCCACCTGTTTTACGCAGGGAAATAATGAGCGGGATTTTCATTTGGGCAGATTTCATTTATAATAAAACATAGCGTTCTTTTACAGAGGTGAATAAATGCTCTTACCGCTTGGTTTTTTCGCATGCGCGGTTCTTTGCTTAATAACGCTCTGCATTAAAATATATTGGGGAAGAAAAGATAAAATAGCGGCGCTTTTCAAAACAATAGTTTATGAAATTAGCGCCAGAAAAAATCCGGAACAATTTGCCGAAAGAGTAATAAAAATTATGCGTCGTAACCGATATATACCGGTTATTAACCCTATTATCCTTGACATCAACGGTCCGGATGAATCAAAAATCGCGTATTATGTAATACGGGCGGAAATTATCTTTCTTTTAAAAAATATTGACTTCATACAAGGGCAAAAAAATTATTTAACCGAATTAACGCCGAAGGAACAGCTGGAAAAATCGCTGTCGCTTGCTGAATATAAAAAACGGTTAATGGTTATGGATGTCATTTCTGAGTATGTGCCGATAGAAGACGAAATGTATGATTTGCAAAAAATATACAATGAAACTGTTCGGCTTTATATTACTTTGCCAGATAAAAATAACTATCAAGCGTTTAATTTCAAACCGTTGTTTTATATTATGGACAAGCTCCCGGGTAAAGATATTTTAATTTTTCCGCACACGCTTAAAACAATATAAGTAAAAACTGCCAATTCTGACTTGGCAGTTTTTCATTCCGGTTTGCTGTCTAAATTCACGTCGTAAAGAATCTTCTCCCGGACACTTTTGTAATTAACCAATTCTTCCGGCTCAAACCAAACTTTTATTTCCTGCTCCGCATCCGATTCGCTGGCAGACGCGTGGACTAAATTTCTCACCGCCCGGCCGTCAGCATCCGCCAAATCATAAGAATCCAGCGTAAAATCGCCGCGAATCGTGCCGACATCGGATTTAAGCGGTTCGGTGGAGCCGATTAACTTTCTTACCACCGGAATGGCTTTATTTCCTTCCAAAACCATCGCCACTACCGGGCTGGCGGATAAAAATGTTTTCAAATGATTTAAAATCTTTTCCGGAAGATTAGGATTAATCCTATAATGAGTCAATGCTTGTTCTTCGGTCGGCAAAACCAGTTTCATCGCCACAATCTTCAAGCCAACCCGCTCAAACCGGCTTATAATCTCTCCCGTCAAATTCCTCTGTACCGCGTCCGGCTTTAATAAAACCAAAGTCCTTTCTTTTTTATTCATATTATTTTTTTTTAATTTCTAATCCCAGCTCTTTTAATTGTTCTTTTGAGGCCTCGCTTGGCGCGTTCATCAATAAATCCCGGCCGTCGCCGGTTTTTGGAAAAGCGGTTACTTCGCGGATATTCGGCTCGCCAAGCAAAACCGCAAATAATCTGTCCAACCCGAGCGCAATACCGCCATGCGGCGGCGCTCCGTATTCAAACGCTTTAAGTAAATGCCCGAATTGCTCCTCAACTTGTTTTGAAGAAAGACCCAAGACAGCAAACATTTTTTCCTGCAATGAACGCTGATGAATACGGATAGAACCGCCGCCCACTTCAAAACCGTTTAAAACAACATCATAAGCGCGCGCTTTTACTTTTTTCGGCTCGGAATCCAGTTTTTCTATATCTTCGTCTTTAGGATGAGTGAACGGATGATGTATAGAAACCAATTTTTTATCGGTTTCCGAATACTCTAACAAAGGAAAATCCGTCACCCACAAAAATGCCAGCTCCTTGTCTCTTGTCTCTTGTCTCTTGTCTCTAATATCTGGCTTATCGCTTCCATATTTTCCCATTGCTTCCGCGTAAGTCATTCTCGGAAATTGCTTCTGCGCTAATTTCCGTTCCGGCGCCAATTTTTCCGCCAAATAAACCAGTAATTCCTCAATCAAATTCATTATTTCTTCTTCGCTGGTAAAACTTAATTCCAAATCCAGCTGGGTAAATTCCGGCTGGCGGTCGCCGCGCGTGTCCTCGTCCCGAAAACAGCGGGCAATCTGAAAATAACGTTCCAGCCCGGCAACCATCAATAATTGCTTGTACTGCTGGGGCGACTGCGGCAAAGCGTAAAACTTACCCTTGTGCAAACGAGACGGCACCAAATAATCCCGCGCGCCTTCCGGGGTGGATTTCCCCAAAATTGGCGTTTCCACATAAATAAATCCCCTATCCTGCAAAAAATCCATAATCAGCCGCAGTCCCTCACTTCGAAGCCGCAGATTTTTCTGCATTCTTTGCCGGCGCAAATCCAAATAACGGTATTCCAAACGGGATTCTTCGCCTATTTCCAGTCCATCGCCAGAAACATCAATCGGCGGCGTTTTCGCCTCATTTAAAATTTCCAATTCCTCCGCCAGTACTTCATACTTACCAGTTTCCAAATTAGGATTCACCAAATTTTCCGGCCGCTTATTAACTCGTCCGACAACTTTAATAACCCACTCCGACCTTAAAATGTCAGCTTTTTCGTAAAGTTCCTTGTCTTTAACAATAAAAACCAGCTGGCAAATGCCGCTCCTGTCCCGTAAGTCAATAAAAATAATCTTGCCATGGTCGCGCCGGACATCCACCCAGCCCATCAATTCCACCTTCTCACCTTCTTTATTTACAATTTCTGAAATTAAAGTTCGCATGCCAATTTTGTCTGAATTTTTTAGCTCAATTGTAGCGCATAAAATTTAGCTACAAAATTGAGCACCTCGCCGAAGCTTTATGCGAAGGCGGGTTACCTCACTATTTTATAAAATAATAACATTTTTATCAAAAAAGAAAAAACGCCCCTCTTATAAGGAACGCCTGTTTTATTTCAATTAACTTACTGTTTTTGATTATACACGCGGAGCTGTCCGTTATCAACGATTATTTTTACAAACCCGTTTTGGTCTGTCCTGTATATTTGCGAACCGGCGCTCGCCAGCCGGTCCAATGCCTGCTTAGTTGGATGGCCATAACTGTT
The DNA here is from genome assembly GCA_001818695.1 of Candidatus Harrisonbacteria bacterium RIFCSPHIGHO2_02_FULL_42_16. Taxonomy (GTDB): domain Bacteria; phylum Patescibacteriota; class Minisyncoccia; order UBA6257; family 02-FULL-45-10c; genus 2-02-FULL-42-16. The sequence continues at coordinate 30,499 of MHJG01000002.1, forward strand.
TTTGCCGACTTCAACTACTGAAACCGCCGGACTGGCTTCTTTCAGAAAAACAGGGTCGGAAGAAAATCTGGAACCGTGATGGCTTGTCTTAAGAATATCCACATTAACACCATACCAAAGCGCCAACTCTCTTTCTTTTTCAGCGCTAATATCGCCGCCAAAGAACGCTTTAATGCCGGCTGTATTTAAAATCGTTACTATACTCATATCATTGATGTCTTTTGCCCAATCCGAAGTTCGCGGCGATAAAATATCAAAATAAGAATTCCGATATTTAATCCGGGCGCCGGCGGCTAAAATAATCCTGCGGATTCCTTTTTCTTTAATAATTTTTTCCAATTCCTGCCAAGCCGCCTGTTCGCTTATTTGATTGCTGGTTAAAACCGCGCCGACTTCATAATTTTTCAAAATTTCAATCAACCCGCCAAAATGGTCCAGTTGAGGATGGGAAATCATCACTAAATCAATATAGCGAGTATTGATTGGCAGAATAGCTTCCAGATTTTTATCCAATTTTCCGTTAATCGGCCCGCCGTCAATAAGCATCTTGACACCGCCCGGTAACGATACTAACGAACTATCTCCTTGCCCGACATCCAAAAAATACAGTTCCGGATTTTTGGCTTCAGCCGGAAATATAATCAGCGCCCAAATCAAAACATCAACCGCAATCGTAACCCCGGCAATTATTTTAAAATATAAAAATTTATCCTCTTTAAGCATAAAACTGCAATCAAAATCTATTCTAATGTTCTTAAGAATTTAAGAATAGATTTTCCGCGATCTGTTAAAACGTGACGTACCGTATTGCCTGAATTCCATTTCATAACTAAATCCGCTATAGCTAAACGGCGGGTATGTTCAGCAGAGGTTTTATAATTTATACTTAGTTCTTCCGCAATCCCAAAAACTGAAAGTTCTGGTTCACGATTTAATAGCTCTAAAATCTGAATTCGCCGGTGATTAGAAAATCCCCTGACTATTTTTTCTAATTCTCTTGGTTTTAACATATTCTAATAACTTTATATACGTAACTATTCTAATATTCTTGAGAATATTAGAATAGTTATTTTTAATAAATTATTTATTAAATTTATAAATAAAGCAAGTTAGGATTAGATAATATATTATCGCCGCTAAAAAGCCAAACGAGTCCGTAATAATCGGCAGAGTTATTCTGGAAAATAAATCAATGAGCCAAAGCTCGTAAGTTAAAAGCAGATTAACCGCCAAACCGACCGCCTGCGCCAAAAATTCGGAAATAAATCCCAGCCCGCCCATTAAAAATCCCAAACCCATCGTCAAGGGAACGGCGCTTAAAATTAAAATATTAGCGAGAAATGAAGTTAAAGAAAAAATGCCGAAATTCCCGAGTAATAACGGCGCGACCGCGAGCTGGGCCGAAACGGTGGTTAGGGCATTTTCCTTCCACGATAAAAATCCCTTATTCTTAATCTTAAGAATGTTTTTCAGCGCCGGCAAAATATAAACAATGCCGAGCAATGCCGCAAAAGATAGTTGAAAACCCAAATCAAACGCCAGCACTCTCGGATTAAATAAAACCATCAAAAACGCGGAAATGATAATGGCATTTCTGATGCTGTAAATTCTCTCCGTTTCTTCCGCTAAAAGAACGATAACGCCCATAATTGCCGCCCGGATAATAGACGCCTCCACGCCGGTCATCAAAACAAATAAAATAATAAAACCGACGCTTAAATAAAAAGAGATTAAGCGGGAAAAGAAAAAACTGAATAATGTTCCCGCCGCCAAAACGATAACCGAAATATTGTAGCCGGAAAGCGCCACGATATGGGTAGTGCCGCTCAAAGACATTTTTTCCTCAAATTCTTTGGAAAATTCCTGCCGTTCGCCAAGAGTAATGCCGGATAAAAAAGCGGCTTTTTCCGGTGGCAAGTTTCTTTTAAAAATTCCGATAATGCCGGTTTTAAATTTCAACAGGCGGGATTTTATATAATTTCCTTGGCCGCTTTCCAAAAGCTCAATTTTAGGAAGATTGATTATGCCGGCTATCCCTTCTTTTAAAAAATAATCAGCGGATTTTTCCGGCGGCTTCTGAATCGCGCCAATAACTTCAACCAAGTCGCCATATTCAAAACTCGGATATCTGGCGGCATTAATTCTTATTTTACCACTGTAGGGGCTTATTAGTTCCGCGATGATTTCCTGATTAGCGCTTGATTGGCTTGCTTTTTTAATCAACGCCCTAAACTCTGTCCGGCCGCCGAAAGGAACATTAGCTTCTCTTCGAATAGCGTCAAAAACCTGGTAATAAACCGCGCCCGCTATTATAAAAAACGCCAGCAAAGCAAAATAATATTTTTTAAAAACAATAAAATATAACGAGACAATAAGAATAAGCGGTATAATTATCGGAAGCTGGTTTACCGCGCTGGCGAAAAACACGCCAATAAGGAAAAGGGCGCAGACCCAGAACGCTATCGTATGAATAGACATTCAAAAATTGTATTACTTTAAAAAGATTTTTTCAATAAAAATCACGCATCTAATGATGCGTGAAAGGGGTGCGGGGCGGCTACTGAAAGTTAATCGCACAGTAGCCGCCCCGGATATACAATCGGAAAACGCGCTTAGCGAGATTCGGCAAGCTCCTGGTCGCGGTAACCTTAAGGTATTCTCCCTCTTAGGCCTTTTGCCCTTGACCATTCACTCAATCCGTCCTTCGCTTACATTGGTTCTTTCAGTTGCCCCCAAGAATAATTGAGAGTTAGCGGGGCAGGCGTCAAGAAATACGGACCGCCCCTTACTCAAACCAATACCCAAGCCATTTCTATCCAGCGCGGAAAGAAACCACCAGGGCCCGCGTTTTCCAATTGCTGTTGTTACACAAATCAAAGAACTAATGCTATTTTACTATTATAGCATACCAACAGAATTTGTCAAGGTGTCCATTCTACCGCGTTTACGCCATCGTCCGAAAATAAAATAATCTGTTCAGCGTTCGGAATGCCAAAAAGAATAAGTTTAATCCGCTTTGCTATTTCCGGGTCGTTCAATCCTTTAAATCCCCGCAATTTTTTATTGGCAATCCGGCTTAAAAAGCCGGACACAAACTGCTTTCTTTTTTGTTCTAATTCTTTGCCGTAAAAAGCGGTAACTTCCTGGCTCTCATAACATTGGTCGGTGATAGATTTTGTCTGTAAAAAAATCCTATATATCTGCCTTGCTCTTTTTAAAGAAATTTGAAGCTTTTTTGCCACCGTATAGGCCTTACATCCAAAATTAAACAATGGCAAAGCTCGGATTAAAAGTCGGTCTAAAGAAGCATTATTGTAATCCATAACCCTCCTATGAAATTGAAAATAAATTCTGTTGTTTACTTTAACACAAATGATAAATTTACGCAATAACCCCGCCACCCAGCATTTCGTACCCCCAGTCCCGCTTTGTGAAACTACGGCGGACGCTGTAAAAAACCGCTGATTGTCCCTGGGCAACAAATTTAATCGGTTGATTAAATTTTAATTTCCATGTCGCTTGTCGCTTATTGCTTTTCGCTAAAATGGCTTTTACTAACGGTTGCCGGTAACGAACGCGGACATATACGGAAATTGGGTAATTGAGTAATTGGGTAATTGAATTAATAAAATTTATATTCTTTAATTCTATTTCTTTTTTATAAAGCGCTGGGTCGCTTTCTTCCGCGACCAAAATCGCGTTTTCTTTTACATCTTTTTCCGCAACATAAACCGGCTTTTGCCCGACACCGGACACTTGATACTTGACGCTTAAATGCCGTTGGCCAATAGTATAAAAATGCGCTCCGCTATGCTCGCCGACAACCTTGCCGGCAGTATTTAAAACAATGCCGCGCTTTTCCGGCAAATAATTCCCCAAAAAATCTTTCAGCGTTATCTGGCCCAAAAAACAAATTCCCTGCGAGTCCTTTTTATCGGCGTTCGGCAAGCCGAATTTCTTCGCCAATTTTCTCACTTCTGGCTTGATATAATCACCAATCGGAAACAAGCAATGCCGCAACTGATTTTGCGCCAAAGTCCATAAAAAATAGGACTGGTCTTTATTTAAATCTTTAGCAGCAAACAATAAATAGCGAAGGTGTTGCCGAGTTGCTGTGGAGAAACTTCGGAGCTTCGAAAAGATTGGTGTCGCCATAGGCGACTTTTCGAAGCGAGACGTAGCGGGCGCTCGCCGCTGGAGCGAGCGAACCGCGGTTCTCGCAGGCAATTCGGCAACACCCGAACGCACGTAATGCCCTGTCGCCACATAATCCGCTCCCATATCCAACGCCTTTTTCAAAAACAATCCGAACTTAATTTCTTTATTGCACATCACATCCGGATTCGGCGTAATTCCCTGCCGGTATCCATCCACCATATACTCCACCACCTTTTCTTTATATTCTTTTTCAAAATCAAAGACATAAAACGGAATGCCCAAAACCTCCGCCGCTCTCCGCGCGTCTTCAGAATCTTGCTCTGCAGAGCAAGATTCTGCCCTGAGCGTAGTCAAAGGGCTACCGCTCCAGCACTTCATATGAACTCCAACTACATCAAAACCCCGTTTTTTTAAAAGCGCCGCCGCCACACTTGAATCAACGCCCCCGCTCATTGCCACGAATACTTTTTTAATAACGCTTGACATAATTGAATAGATATAATATACTGTATAAAGCTCAAGAAAAGCAAACTTGGAGCGAATAGGAGGGGGTCATGTACTCAAAGCAAATGAAAATCGTGTACCGTGTGATTGGTCTCATTGCGATAGCGATAACAATAGGAATGCTTACGCCCATGCCCGCATTCAGATTCTTTTCAATTGATATAAAAGCCCATGACGCCAAACCCGATCCTTGCCAGCAATATCAAGAAAACGCCTTAAAATACATTCAAATGACAGAAGAATATCGAAAAAAAGAGTGGTGGCCAGGAGAGGCGGCTTCTGTGGCAGCAGCTTATAGCAGCTATTATCTCGTCTGTCGCGACCTTGAAAAACGGCAAAACCGCTAAGCTGTTCTCAAATATAAATGCCCAACCTGTAAAGGTTGGGCATTCTTTTTAAGAAATTCGCCAGAAACTTGTCTGATTTTTTTAAATAAAATACCTTAATGCCTTTAGGCAAATAATCATCAACATTATGGTTAGCTCCCATAATTAAAATCCCGGTTTCGTCATCTTTTAAGGTCTGGCTTATTTGTTTAGCAATATATCGGTCCCGGCGCAACAGCATTTTAATTCTTCCTCAACAATATTCCAAAATAAATTTAACACCCCTTTTTATTCAACAGTTAAAATACCGCGCCTACCAGAATCAGCCGAACTATGCATCACGCGAATATAAATCAATCTCCGCATTATTACCTCCTTCAATTTGCTGGCTATACAGTAGCACGGAAACTATAAATTTAAAAGCCCATAAACCGCTCTCCTGCCTTATAAACATCGCCGGCGCCCATAGTAATCACCAAATCGTCTTTTTTAGTTTCCGCGATTAAAATTTTTGCCGCTTTTGAAAAATTCTCCGCGTAGCGCGCGTTTTTATGGTATTTTTGCGTTTTTTTAACCAAATCAGCCGAGCTGGTGCCGTCATTTTTTTCCCGCGCCGCGTAAATATCCACTCCTCCGGACATGGCTACAAATACTTTTTTCTTTTTAACATTTGACATATTAAGATAGGTAGATTATATTACTTTTAGACCTCAAAAATCAAACTAGGGACTGGGGGATGAAAATGAAAAAAAGATCTCGCCGCAAAGAGAATGACCATCTGGCAGACCAGCAATTGGAATGTCAATCCAAAAGAACTATATGGGTTCCTATTGCTATCCTGATAATTATTGTCTCCATAGGAATAACCGGTTTATCCCTATTAGAAAAATCAGATAATAGAAAAATCGCGGAAAGAAAAAAGGTATTCATGGCCCGTATTCAATCCGGAGATTGTAAACAATTATATAAGGAATCTCTGGAAGATGCAGCTAATATGCTTTGGCAGTCTTCAGCCGCTAAGGGCGTTCTTTACCAAAACTGCCGCGACCTTGAAAAACGGCAAAACCGCTAAGCTGTTCTCAAATATAAATGCCCAACCTTTACAGGTTGGGCATTCTTTTTAAGAAATTCGCCAGAAACTCGTCTGATTTTTTTAAATAAAATACCTTGATGTCTTTAGGTAAATAATCGTCAACATTATGGTTGGCCCCCATAATTAAAATTCCGGTTTCGTCATCTTTTAAGGTCTGGCTTATTTGTTTAGCAATATATTTATCTCTAAGCCGCCTTATTTTTGCCATTTCTTCTTCACAGCAAAGAGCTAATCTGAAATTATCGCATAATTCTTCGTTCTCGGTCAGCATTAATTTTGCTCCTCGTTTTATTAAATTCAAAATTAATTTGTAATTCCTACTTCCGTCTGCGCTTCTTTTTTCCATTTCGGCGTAAATTTCTTTGCCATCCTCGCAATAACCATCTTGATACAAGCGTGTCTGCGAATACCTTAAATTAATTCTACCTAATTCTTTCTCGGCCATATCCCAAAAAGAATTTATGAAGTTTTCCTTTTTAACATCAAAACCAATACCATTACTAAAATCAACGGGGCTATGTATCACGCGAATATAAATTAATCTCCGCATTATTGCCTCCTTCAATTTGCTGACTACATAGTAGCACGGAAACTATAAATTTAAAAGCTTGTAAACTGCTCTCCTATTTTATACACATCGCCGGCGCCCATAGTAATAACCAAGTCGCCTTTTTTTGTTTCCGCGATTAAAATTTTTGCCGCTTTTGAAAAATTCTCCGCGTAGCGCGCGTTTTTATGGTATTTTTGCGTTTTTTTAACCAAATCAGCCGAGCTGGTGCCGTCATTTTTTTCCCGCGCCGCGTAAATATCCATTACTATTACCGCATCGGCATCATTAAAACTTTTCGCGAAATCATTCATCAATAATTTCGTCCGGCTGTAAAGATGCGGCTGAAAAACGCAAAAAATCTTTTTATTCGCAAAAGCTTCCCGCACGGCTTTCAGCGTGGCTTTAATTTCAGCCGGATGATGGCCGTAATCGTCATAAACCAAAACGCCGTTTTTAGTTTTACCTTTATATTCAAATCTCCGCCAAGTACCGGAAAAATTTTCCAAGGATTTCCGAATAGTATTTTCCCGAATACCAAGCATTTTCCCGACCGCGAACGCCGCCTGCGCGTTATCCAAATTATGTTCGCCGATAACTTTCAATTTAAAATCGCGCGGCAATTTTGTATAATCAATAATTTCACATTTCGCAATTTTCACAACCGGCTTCATATATTTCCCGTTCGGATTGCAAATCAAATAACCGTCTTTTCCCAATTTAGCCGCAAATTCGCCAAAGGCCTTCTGAATATTTTTAACGCTCTTATAATAATCCAAGTGGTCATTGTCAATGTTAGTGATAATAGCAATTTTAGGATTGATATTTAAAAATGACCGCTTATACTCACACGCCTCCACCACAAAATATTTGCTTCTACCGGCAACAAAATTAGATTTTTCCTCTCTCAATAAACTTCCGACAATTATCGTCGGGTCCAATTTGGCGTCGCGGAGCATCATTCCGACCATCGCCGTAGTGGTGGTTTTTCCGTGCGCTCCGGAAACCGCAATCGTGTATTTATCTTTGGAAATTGCGCCGAGCATTTCTGGATACGAAAATGTTCGGATGCCAAGCTTTCTTGCCTTAATTAATTCCGGATTATTTTCGGCTACTGCCGGCGAATACACCACCAAATCCGCCGCTTTCAAATTTTTCCCGCTGTGCCGATAATAAATCTTTGCCCCGATTTTTTCCAGCGCTTTGGTAATTTCCGAACGCGCGATATCCGAACCACTTACCGTCTTCTTCCCCCGTAAGAACATCCGCGCAACCGCCGAAACCCCAATTCCGCCAATGCCGATAAAATGTATCTTTTTACTTGACATAATTGAATAGATATAATATACTGTATAGAGCTACTGAAAATCAATATAAGAAAGGAGGAAGATTCCAATGACTAACTTAGCGCTGTGGCTGGTAACGGTGAGCGCGTATTTCGAGGTATGGTACTGGTTAAATGTTCCGGTTGGATTACAAAAATCCGTCTGGCGAATTAGTTTGCTAATGCTTCTCTGCGCCCCTTTTAACATTAATGATAATGTGTTCACGATACTTGGAAATGCCGTGAGCCAAAAGAACAGTTACGCTCTTTTCCCTTTATATCAAAAAGCGGAACAGAAAGCAGATGCTCCATTTGCTCTGTACCAATCAGCTGGACAGAAAGCAGATGCTATATTTGCTCTGTACCAATCAGCTGGACAGAAAGCAGATGCTATATTTGCTCTGTACCAATCAGCTGGACAGGGAGCAAGTGCTGCATTTACTCTGTACCAATCAGCTGGACAGATAGCAGTGGCTGGATTTGCTCTGTACCAATCAGCTGGACAGGGAGCAAATACTATATTTGCTCTGTACCAATCAGCTGGACAGAAAGCAGATGCTACATTTACTCTGTACCAATCAACTGAAAAGGACGCATTTGCTATATTTACTCTGTACCAATCAGCTGGACAGGGAGCAGATGCTATATTTGCTCTGTACCAATCAGCTGGACAGAAAGCAGATGCTATATTTGCTCTGTACCAATCAGCTGGACAGGGAGCAGATGCTTTATTTGCTCTGTACCAATCAGCTGGAAAAAAATCGGGCTCTCGGAGTTTTTTCAGAAATAAATCAAAACTAAAAGATTAAACTCTCCTCTTTTTCCTTTTCGCGCCCCAACCCTAACCGGTTGGGATTTTTTATTTACAAAACACAGATATGTAAAAATTGTTTGGTTCTAATATTAGAACCAGACATAAAAAAATAATAAAAATTAAAGATGTATAAATTTAAAAAATAAGTTAGCAAAAAATCTAAGGTATTTATACTCATTACTTGGTTCTAATATTAGAACCGAGCTTCTTATACTAAAAAAAATTAAAGGAGGTCAATAATGTTTGTCGCGCCTTTATATTTCCGACGAAACGGTTTAAATGTTTTTTCTTGTCTAAATACTGAGTATTTTCTTTTTCTGTTAGGATTTTTTCCGTATCCTCTGCCGGCAATAATATCACTTATTTTGCTTATAGTCCCACTAGAAATGCCCAATAATTCTTTAATATCCCTATATTTCCTCTTTTTTTCCAATAGCTTAATCACCGCGATTCTGCGAATAAAGAGTATCTTCTCATCAGAGGTCATAAATTTATTTAAAAATTCCTCTGCCTGATTAAACGAGTTAATCTTTTTAAATTCTTTTAACAATTCCGAAGCAATTTCTTTCTCTAACGCTTTATTTAATTTTTTGTTTTTAATTATTGCCATATCAACACTATATTAGTAACACATTAGTAATACTGTATTAAAACTATCATACCACATCTTACCTGGTTCTAATATTAGAACCACGAGGAAATGAGTAAAACTTTCCAAAATTCTGCTAATGGGTATTTTATAAAAATAAAGCAGTATCTGATTCTAATATTAGAACCACAAGGAAATGAGTAAAACTTTCCAAAATTCTGCTAATGGGTATTTTATAAAAAAATAGCCCAGCTCCGACTTGCCAATGTGGCGAATCGGAGCGGGGCTAAGGACTAAGTTACCAAGAGCAAGCTCTAAGTAACTTAGTGTTGAGAACTACTTGCGAAGGCCGCCGAACCACCAGCCGCCACGCCAGCCGACGCCGATGCGATTGACGTTCACGCGGCGCCCGCCAGCGATCCAGTGGCAGAAGACGGTATAGCACCACTGACCATTAGAATCCTTCCAGTGAGTGCTATTCGGATGGCTGTCCGCAAACGCCGGGTCGGCTTCGTTGACGGCCGCGAGCGAATATGGGTCAACGGGTTTTAATCCGCGCGCCTCATATTCCCTCTCCAGGTCTTCATCGCTTACCCAATGTCCGAGACTGAAAAAAACCACTTTGGTTTTCTCGCCTTCGCCTTTCGGCATGGCATTGATCACATCCGGATTGACGTACTGATTCCGGCCAGTCGCATTGAGCGCCTCTTGAGGCGAACGGATCCGGTTGACGCGGACAATGCGAGTAATGGTTTCTGCCATGGCGTCATCCTCCTTTTTCTTTTGCCTGGACTGTACGCATGCCAGTTAGTTACAGCTCTTAAACCACGAAAATGGGCTTAAAGCTGTAACCAACCGTATAAGTAGCTTAATTTATCAAAGTGCAACTATAAAAATAGACTATCATATAAAATCTAATCTATTAAGCTCATTCCGTAGATAACCTGACACTTATTTTGTTTAGCCCCACTCTTTGATCGCTTTTTCCCATCTTTCCAAATTTCCGCAGTCAAACCATTTGCCATCGGACTTATAAGCGGCTAATTTCTTTAATTCCGCTAATTTCGGAAAAAGGTCTTTTTCAATCATTAAAAATTTCTTGCCGGCGGCCAGTTCTTCACTGATAAATTCCCGGACTTTCGGGTCAATTAAATATAAGCCAGAGGAAATAAAATTGGTCGGCGGATTCAACGGCTTTTCCAAAAACTCTTTAATGTAATCTCCGTTGAAGATTAAGACCCCGTATTCCTGCGGATTGGGAACTTCAACAGCGGCAATGGTTGCCATTCCCCCGCTCCGCCGGTGATGTTCCGCCATAGCGGTCAAATCCACATCTTTCAATTCATCGCCATTAGTGAAAAAAAATGGTTCACTGCCAGTCCAGGTATGCAAATGATGCGCCCAATAACCCAAAGTTCCCATCGGCTCTTCTTCAATCATTAAATTTATCCAAACGCCGCCAAAATCATTCTGATACCGCCGCAACCACCAGGAAAAATCTTCAAAATCGCTTTTCCGGACCGTAACCGCTATCTCCTCAACTCCGTGCCGCTTAAACATATCAATCAAATAATTCAAAATCGGCCGTTTATTTACCGTTAAAAGCGGCTTGGGCGTCTCCAAAGTAACCGGATAAAGCCGCGTTCCTTTCCCGCCCGCTAAAATAATCGCTTTTTTAATCCGTTCCGGCATAGTGCAATTATTATAACTTTATTTTTTATAAAAAGTTAAGCTGTTGAAAAAATAATCTTCTGCGTTTATAATCAAATAACTATGCTTAGCTACAACGAATTAAAAATCGGAACGATGTTTAAGTTTGAAGGGATGCCTTACGAAGTTCTGGAATACGCATTTTTAAGGATGCAGCAAAGGAAACCGGTCGCTAAAACCAAATTAAAAAATCTCCTGACCGGCCAAATACTGGAAAGAAATTTCCACCAGAACGAATCGCTGGAAGAAATTGAAACGGAAAAACAGCCGATTACCTATCTTTACAGCCATCGCGGGGAATTCTGGTTCTGCGATAAGGGAAATCCTAAAAATAGATTCCAATTAAGCGAATCCAAAATCGGCCCGGCCGCGAAATTCCTGAAACCCAATACCGAAGTAACCGCCTTAAAATTAGACGACCAAATTTTAAATATTAAATCGCCGATTAAAATTGACCTTAAAATAACCGAAACACCGCCCGGAGAGCGCGGCAACACCGCCCAGGGCGGAAATAAAACCGCCACTCTGGAAACCGGAGCGCAAATCGCTGTTCCGCTTTTTGTGAACACCGGCGATATTGTGCGGATTAACACCGAAACCGGCTTTTACGTAGAACGGATAGAAAAAGCTAAAGAGTAGTTTCTCCGCTATCTTCGGTTTCGTCCATCAAATTTTTTTCTCCGCTGCTTGCGTCAAGAGATTTTTCCAACGTCTTCCGCAAATCAGCGATATTAACTTTTTGTTTTTCCGGAAATCGCGGCGGACGCGGTATAAACGCCGGACGCTCCTGCTCTTTCGGCTGCGCCGGCTTCAATACCTCGGAAAGGGGCCTCTCATTCTTATTCGGCAAACGGGATAGGTGGGGTATAAACGCCGGACGCTCCTGCCGAACTTTCGGCCACATCGGTTTTGCTTCCGACGCCTTATTGCCGCTCTGCACCCATTCCTTGCCGATTTTTTCTTCAATAATTTCTTTCGGGATGCTGTATTTTTTTCTGCTATTTTCAATTATTGAACCCTTAAAACTAGTTTCCGGCAGCTGATATGGCGGGATATTGCTGGCGGAAAAGGGCCGGGAAGCCACTCCATCAATCATTAATTTCGTATAAAAATTATATTTCGGCAGATTAACTAAATCGGTGCCCATAAAATCCGGCTGGAATTCTTTTTCCAAAAATTCTCCGTCTTCCGCCCCCACTCTGAAAGTAACTATCGTGCCGACATTTCCAAAAATGGCATCGCGTACTTTCCAGCTTTGGACATGAAGCAATTGTCCTATGTACTGATGCGCCAAAACCAAACTTAACCGATATTTTCTCGCCTCGGAAAGAATATTGGCAAAGGACTCGGTGGCAAAATTCTGGAACTCATCAACATAAAGATGGAAGTCCTTCCGGTCTTTTTCCGGTATATCCACCCGCGACATAGCGGCTAATTGCAATTTAGTTATTACCATCGCTCCCAAAAGAGCCGAATTATCCTCGCCGATTTTGCCCTTGGACAAATTAACGATAAGAATTTTCTGTTCGTCCATAATCTTCCGCATGTCCACCGAAGAATGAGTTTGTCCCAAAATGTTCCTAATCAGTGGATTGGTGACGAATTGCCCCACCTTATTCTGAATGGCGGCGGTAGCTTCCGTTTCAAATTTCTGGCTATATTTGGCAAATTCATTAACCCAAAAGCCCTTAACCACCGGATCTTTCAAATTATCCACCACGCCCTTGCGGTATTCTTTGTCCGAAAGCATCCGCATAATGCCGAGAAGCGTGGAACCGGGACATTCCAATAAAGCCAGCAGAGTATTATTTAAAATATATTCCATCCGAGCCGACCACATGTCCACCCAGATTTTTTTAAATACGCCCATAATTCCGGAAGCCACCAGATGGCGGTATTCCGTTCCCACCTGTTCCAACGGATTAAAAGCTATCGGGAAATTCATATCGGCCGGATTAAAATAAATAACGTCGTTTATCCTGCTTTCCGGAACAAAATCCAAAATTTTCTCCGCGAATTCTCCGTGCGGGTCAACTACGCCGACTCCCCGGCCGGCCAAAATATCCGAAATAACCATATTTTCCAAAAGAGTGGTCTTGCCCATTCCGGTTTTTCCCACGACATACATATGCCGGCGGCGGTCATCAATTTTTATGCCGAATTTCCTGGTTTGGCTGCGGAAATTAATGATTCCGAACAAAGTTTTTTCTTCTTTATTTTTCATCCCTCACCCTTAAAGGATCGCGAAAACGCCGCAATGCCTTTGCGTTAATTGAAGACCTTTCGCCAAAATTGTTTCTATAAAAAAATTCATATAATTTATAAATAATTTATCAATCTTTTAAGGGTGAGGGATTATTCCATCGGCAAATCGGACGGCGGTTCGCCTTTCTTGGTTTCCAACCGGCGCACCAACGGCGCTTCCACGCTGACCAGCGGAAAATGGAAAATGGTCGCCAATTCTTCGGAATTAAGTATGGAAAATTTCGGCGGAAACCACCGCAATTTATACGCTTCATAAATCTGTCTCTGCCGATAAAAAATTTTCTGCTTCCGAAACCAGCTTTTATGGGTAAGCTTGCGGGCGGTCACGTAGGTCTTGGTTTCGCTGATAACGCGGAAACTGTTCATATCCAAAGTGTTAAATTGCCTGAAAGCTCCGTCCACCGCGGCAACATTAGCCGGAGAATAAGAATCCCGCCGGTCAATGTAAATAAACCGGATAGCCGCTTCAAATCCCAGTTTAGAAATTTTATTATCCACGCCCTCCAGTATGTTTTTCTCGCCCGGAGATAAAACCAAAAATTTGAATTTTTCTTCTTTCTTTTTTTCTTGAGCCCAAACCGGATACTCCGCCGCCGCGAAAGAAAGATTTTTTAAAAATTTCGCCAAACCCGCTATTAACGCCTCAAAAAAACCCGCCGGTTTTTCCTTTCTGCGCTCCATCATTTTATCCCTAATCGCTTCGCCTTCTTTTTTCCATTCATTGGGAACCGGATTAATCAGATACTGAATCCAAATTGCCTCGCCTTCTTTCAAACGAGACATTACCTCGGTTATGGCGGCAATCGGGTCCAAACGCCGTTCATCAATGGATTCTTCAAAAAATTCGTAAGTTTTAATCGGGTAAGGATTTTCCCGGGCCAAAATATAATCAGCCCCCCACAAATCATAGGTCTCATTGGGAAGCACTTCCGGCATATTTTCGGTATAATCTTCCGCTTCGCCTATTTCCGCGTCCGGATATTCCGAATAAATCGCCGATTCGGCAAGGTTTCGAAATATCTGCGGACAACGGATGTAAAAATGCACCTCTCCCCCGTAACCCGCCAATTCGCAGGAAAACCAGAGTCGGGCTTTTCCTTTGAAATAGATGTCTTCAAAACCTATCGGCTTGTAATAAATGGCATACAGCGCGGAAAATACGTTTTCCATCGCTTTCGGGGTTTTTAAAATATTTCTTGGAATTTTAATTTCCAAAAAAGCCCATTTTATTTTTGATTTCCACAACCTGTTCATTCCCCACAGCCAAAAGTCCTTCCAGATAAAAAACAAGCCGACGGGTAAAATCGCCCACCAGCTGACTGCGAGAATTTTAACGATATTACTGCCAATGCCTAAAATAACTGCGGCAATCTCCATATATTTATTTTAAAACAACCGACGGAAAAGAACAAAAGAATATTCCGCTTATACTAAAGTGGCATATTTGCCGTCCTCCAGCCGTTTAAAGTGTTTCCTGTTCTGTAAATTTATTAAAATCGTATTTTTCTTAAACACTCTTTCTTTAAGAACCAAAGATATCAGTTCTTTCGGGCTCAATGGGCCGTGCTGTTTAATTAAATTAGCCAGCACTTCTTTCGCGGTTCCCGGCATAATGCCGAATTCTTTAAGGCCATAAGTGCCCCGGCCAACCAGCACAAATCTTTCATCTTTAATCAGCTCGTTATGAACTGTCTGGGGATGGGCAATTTTATTGTCGCAAACTTTATTAATAAATTTTGTAATCTCTCCAAAATGAAGCGGCTTATTTTGTTTCTTTAAAACCGAATACGCCCAGTCCTTCATGTTTTTCGGATTCACTTCCGGCCAGCTGGCCAAGCCAAAATCCCCATAATGATTTATATGGAATTGTTTTGATAAAGAAACATAATTAAGCGCCACCAAGTCCTTAAAATTGTGCGGCTTAGTCGCTTCGCTTAAAACCGAATCAATGTTTTGATGGCTGACAACCGTCCCTCGCTGTTTATCCATCAGCTTGACTAATTTATTGGAAAAATCCTGCGCTTTTCTTTTTTCATCCTCTCCCAAATGCCAGTAAGCGTAAAAATTATTGTCTTCCGAAACAAGCCGGGGTTCGCCGGCTGTTTCCAAAAGAAAACGGACTTTATTGCCTAAATGCGGCGAATTAGGGTCGGCAATCATAAGCTTGAGGTCGGACAACAATAAAACGTCCCGCCGGACGCCCCCAACATTTTTTAAATGGTTTTTGACTAAACTTACAAAATCCGCCATTTCAACGCTGTCTTTATTTTTAAGGACTTCTTTGATGGCAACGGATTCTATCTGCCGCACTCTTTCTCTGGTTATATGATATTTTTCTCCTATTTCCGCCAATGTTTTTACCGCCCCGTCGGAAAGCCCGTAACGATTTTCTAAAACATCGCGCTGTTTTGCCTCTAATTGGGACAGAACCGCTTTAGTAAGTTTTGATACATTAATATTCATATCATTACTATTGTATTCTATTATAGCGTATCTTGTCAAACAAGTCAAGCATGCCAAAAACTTAAACCCGCCCCGATAATTTTCGGGGCGGGTTTTTAAAATATCCGGATTTACTTATTAAACTTATTGTATGCCAAAGCAACGGCATAACCCCAGACAAAACCGGCAAACAAATGCGCCGCCGCCATCCAAAACATCCCGCCCCAGGTGTAGGAAAAGCCCGGATGCAAACCGCCAACCGCTTGAACTGTCTGGTCCAGAAAGCCGGTCGTAAGGGAAACCGCCATCAAAACCAGCCAAACAGCTCCGGCCAGAAGACCAAAGGTAAGTCCGAGCGCTTTAGGATTTAAATTCATAATAAATAATTTTAAATTTAATTTTCGACTTTTTTACCCAAGCCAATTTCTTAGCCGGGGGAATTTTGAACAAATCGGCAGATTAGAGCACCAATTTTCCAGACCATAAACCCGTCCGGCGCGTGATGCCGCGAAATAAAGCAAGACCAAAGCATAAATGACATGCTCATCCACCAAATAAGAATGCGGATTCGGATATGGAAAATCTAAAATCGGAAAATAATACAACAGCATCAAAATCGTTCCGGCAGTTGAACTTAACCGCACGAATACTCCAAAAATCAATGAAGCGCCAAGCAAAGTTAATCCCCACTCATTAATAAAATTGATTGTTGGCAAAATACTCGGCTGTAAAAGCCAGTCATAAAACCCGGCGAAGGTCTTCGCGCCTTGAAGATATCCGGCGGCAGACCAGCTCGAGTCCAAAATTTTGGTAATGCCCGCGTAAAACATCAGCCAGCCCATTGCCAATCTCAATGAGAAAATAGCTATTTTTTGATATTTACCCATAATAATTTATTTTTAATTAATCCATTCACGCCAATTTTTCGGCCAACCAATCAAGAAGAGTAACGCCAGCGGCGCTCCCCAGTTTGCCGAACGCTCCACAAAATCCCAAATCGGCATTCCGACTAACGGACGAAGAAGCGCAGTCCAAAAACCCCAAAAAGTCATCCATAAAAGCGCCAGCCGAACGGGTCTTGTTAAAACCAAAATTGCCAAAAACACATCTATTACTCCGACCCAAAAGAGAAGCGCGGTAGCCGTACCGGCATCCGAAACGCCGAAATTCGCGAACCAGCCAATCCAATCCTTTTTGCCCTGAATCGCGAATACGCCGTGACCGATAAACTCTCCGGCCACCGCAATCCGCAACACCCATTCCATAAATTTGTAATTATTCATAAATTATTATTAATTTTTATACTTTCTCCATAACCACAATGCCGCCAAAGCGCCGGTAAACGACCAAGCCGCCAAACCAAGAAACGCGAGCCACGACCAAAAAGTCGCGAATCCCATCCAGGATGTCATCGCCGCGCCATTCCACCTCCCCATTCCGCCGCCTAACCGATTCATCATCATTGAATTTGGTCCCGGATACTGAATCATTAAATCATTCAGACGGTTGGCTTCAAATTCAGTCATCCGGCCGTTCATCATTTTTACCATCAAGCCCTCCATTTCTTCATGTAAGGAATCGCCCAGCGATAAATCCTCCATATAACGCATCATCCCTTGACTGCCCTGAACAGAATTAAAATCCAACGCGCCGCTATGCGCCGCCGCCAAAATCGGAATCAAAGAAATTAAAAAAATGATTTTTTTCATTTTTACTTATATTCTTTATATTATTAACAGCGACCTTTAAATCTTTATAAAAGACATTTTCCATATAATTATATCACATTACGGCACTTCAAAAATTTTTTGTTTCGCGGAAAATCCGGAAATCAAGCAAATCCGCGATGGAGCGATTTTAAAATACTTTGCCAATACCCTAATAATCGCCTGATTCGCTTTTCCATCTTTCGGCGGCTCTTTTACCGCCACAAGGTAATGCGAATCGTCAACTTTTTCTACGCTCTCTTTTCTGGATAACGGCTTGGCTTTAACAAAAATTCTCATATATATGGCGTCTTAAATTTTTTTTCGGCTCATCAACACCGCGTTAACGGCCACTATCACTGTGGAAAAAGACATAAAAACCGCCGCCAGCGCCGGCTGAAGAAGAATTCCTTTGTAAGCTAACACGCCGGCCGCCAGCGGAATCGCCGCTATATTATATCCAACCGCCCAAAAAAGGTTCTGAATCATCTTGGAAAAAGTCAACCGCGATAAACGGATGATTTTTACTATATCCCGCGGGTCGTTTTTAACCAAAATGATTCCGGCGGATTCAATCGCCACATTGGTGCCGGCGCCGATGGCAATGCCGACATCCGCCTGTGTAAGCGCCGGTGCGTCATTAATACCGTCGCCAACCATCGCGACTTTAAGGCCGCGCGCCTGAAGTTCCTTTACTTTATCCACCTTCTGATTCGGCAAAACCCTCGCGAAATATTCATCAATTCCTAATTCCTCGGCAACCCATTTTGCCACTTCTTCCGAATCTCCGGTTATCATTGCGGTTTTTACGCCCATTGCTTTTAATTCCTTTATCGCTTCGCGGGACTCTTCCCGAATTAAATCGGCAAGCGCAATCGCCCCGGCAATTTCTCCGCCCAATGCCACAAAAATAACGGTTTCTCCTTTTCCGATTTCCTGTTTTACCGCTCTTTCCAATTCTGCCGAAAGATTTAAATTGACTTCATTCAAAATCCCCCGTCCGCCGGCAAAAACTTCTTTTTCGTTTATCATTCCAAAAACACCCCTGCCAGGCAAACGTCGGAAATTCCGCGCCAGGTATAAATCAAGGTTTTTTTCTTTGGCAGCTCTTACAATCGCTTTAGAAACAAAATGTTCCGAATGTTCGTCCACCGAAGCTGCGATTCTTAAAACTTCTTCTTCGGAAATTTTCCCCGCGCTCCAAATTTTCATTACGCCGAATTCTCCCTTAGTCAAAGTTCCTGTCTTATCTAAAAGCACCGTGTCAATTTTTCTCGCGCTTTCAATCGCCAAGCGATTCCGCACCAAAAAACCTTGTTTTGCTGCCATCGTAGTGGAAATAGAAGCCACCAGTGGCACCGCGAGCCCAAGCGCGTGCGGACAGGCAATCACTAAAACCGCAACCAAACGGCTGATTGCAAAATCAAAACCGGCTCCGGTTAAAATCCAGGCAAAAAAAGTAATTCCTCCGGATGCCGCCGCGATTAAAGTAAGATAATAAGCCGCCTTGTCGGAAAGAATCTGGAGGCGGGATTTAGACGCTTGCGCTTCTTGCACCAATCGCATAACTCCGGCAAGAAAAGTATGCTCGCCGATTTTATCCACTCTTATCTTAAGCGAACCGTCTCCATTGATTGTGCCGGCAATCACCGAATCATTGGGTTTTTTAGAAACCGGCTTGGATTCTCCGCTCACCATTGATTCATCTACCTCGGTCTCTCCCTCTATTAATGTTCCGTCAGCCGGAATTTTTCCTCCGGGTCGGACAACTGCCAAATCGCCGATTTTCACTTCGGATAAAGCTATAATAGACGTCTTACCGTCTCTTAAGACCTCCGCCGTATCCGGCAATAATTTAGAAAGCTCTTTCAATGCCCGCTGTGCGCTTTGCACTGCTCGCATTTCCAAATAATGCCCGAGAAGCATTATGGTAATTAAAGTAGTTAATTCCCAAAAAAGGGACTCTTCTAATCTACCAAGAAAAACAACAGAAACGCTGTAAATATAAGCAACGCTGATGGCGAGCGCGATTAAAGTCATCATTCCGGGAAGTTTTCCGGCCAACTCCCGCCAAGCGCCTTGCAAAAATACCAAACCGCCATAAAAGAAAACGATTGAACCTAAAACAAACGGAATATACGCGGAACCCCAGAAAGGCGGAACAAAAAAACCAAAAAGCGTATCCAAAATTCCTGAATATAAAATTACCGGAACCGTCAGCGCAAAACTGACAAAAAATTTCCGCAAAAACATTCGCGTGCTATGTCCAGCGTGCTTGTCCGCCATAACTTTAGCGCCGACGGATTTTTTTTGCTTCAATGTCGCAGAAACTAATTGCATTCCGCACTCCGGACACATCCCAGGCCGCTCACGCTGAATTTCCGGGTGCATCGGGCAGGAATAAACGGTTCCGGCCGCCGGCTCGCTTTCCGGAATTGCTTTTTCTTCCTTTTTTGAAAGCTTCAATATTAAATCCATTCCGCAATGAGGGCATTTCCCGGGCTTGTTTTCTTTTACTCCCGGACACATCGGACAAATATAAACCGGCGCCGACTCGCTTTTTTTATAATTGTAATTCATAATGATTTTTTACTAATTTATTCCAAGTAAAATGCTCATAAACGCCTGACCAGAAAAATCCAAAGCTTAGGGCAAATAACAATTCCTCTAACGGAATACTCGATATTAAGATGCCGGAAATCGCCGTTAAATTCCAAACACTTTCAACATATCCTGGATAAAGCAATATTAAAGTTAAAAAATATAAATAATAAATTCCTAAAAATATAAGCGCGCTGGCAATCATTTTTATTTTTAAATCCGGCCTGCACAATATAATAAAAATTCCACCCAGCGCCAAGGCAATAATCGCCGAATGAATATTATTAAATTCGCTAAAAATTAAAAAGGCCGAAAAAATAATTGGTCCGGAAATTAAAGCGAAAAAATGATATCGGTGACGCGGATTAAATCTTTCCAAAACAGGCATCCGTTTATGCCTAACCGAAAAAATAAATTCGTAAATAACGAAAGCGAGGCCGCCGATTCCAAAAGAAAATAAAAAACTCTCAATATCAAATCCTGTTCGTTGGGCCAAATCAAAAAGTGAGGGCGGGCTCCAGTATTCAGGCACAAAAAACGGTTCTGTCAATCCTAAAATAGAAGTCCATAAACTGACTTTAAGCATTTCTTTTCGGCTTTCATCGTTTTTTAGAAAAAAATAAATGGCCAGCCAAATAACCAGTAATATTAAACTCCAAATAAACCAAGCAAATTGCATAAACTACTTTATTGATTCTTGTTATCTATGTTAAATAAAGTATGAAGCCAACACCAGCCCACAAAACTCTCTATCAACGCTACCCAGCCCACAAAAACAACAAGGAGATTCGCCCAGTCGGCGTTAAATTGCGGAGCCAATGGACTGATAAACCACACCGCTAACGCAAACCGCAAAATTCTGTCCAATTTACCTAAATTTTGATTCATATTTTTATAAATTTAAATTTTAACTGCCGACCTTTGTAATAGATTTCAAAATCAAGTTAGCAATATACTGCCCGTTAATAAACGCATCTTCGGTGCTTGGAACATTGTGGTCATTGGCCAAAAATAAATTCGACTCCGGATTTTCATTAACATATTCATCGCCCAAGAAAAAGAGCGCTGGCCGCCATTCGTCTTTATAAATTATTTCCCAACTTTCAAAATATTTTGCGATATTGTCTTTCTGGCCGTAAAAATAAAGGTAAGTGCCGTTTGATTCGCGAGAAATTACCGTTTCCTCTTCTATCGGGAAAAAATTATACCAGGCCACGTCGTATTCCTTTTTAATTTTCCCGCGAAGATGGTAATAATTCACATTAATCCCGCCTTTGATTTTTTGCGGTTTTGCCAGCCACCTATTAGCGATATCCATCGGGGTAGCCAGCACTAAAATATCGCATTCGTAAATTTTGCCGGATTTAGTTTCTAATCTGAATTTCCAGTCGCCTGACCGCATTACTTTTATAACCGAATCCAAAATAATCCAATCTTTAAATGGCGCAACCAATTTTTCAAAATAGAATTTAAAAGAATAACTGGGTACAATTAAAGTCATAAGCACTCCCAAAAAAATAGCCGTGGAGACATCCCTTGGGTCGGTAAAATAGGCCGCCCATAAAAATTGTTCAAGATATTCATTGGTCAAAGATTCCAATCCAAGTTCTTTTATAAAATCGCCGGCTTTTTGATGATAATAATTCCGCAAATATGGGTCAGCTTCAATAAGTTCTTGATAAGAAACATTCAATGCTTGCTTGCGAACTTTCTGGTGATGCCTTCGGAATTTAAAAAGCTCGATAAGCAATCGTATTCCGGCGGGAATATGTTTTAACATGCGCAAAGAATATGCATGATAATGTTCTTTGCATTCTTCACATTTCTTACATTCCTTGCCTTTGTGAAAATGGGCTTTGGCAAAATGCACGATATTCACTTTCTCCACATATGGCATAATATTATGGCAATCAGCAGTAATATAATAAGCGCCATAGTTAGTTTCGCCATCCGAAGAAATTTTAATGCGGCCACCGATGTCTTCTGTAATTAACTTAAATTCCACGCCGTTTTCCTTGAGTCGCTTAGCGCAACCAAGTCCGTTTAATCCTCCGCCAACAATTATTATTTTGAAATACTCCATAATTTAATTTCGTTTTCTAGATAGCTTATAAATTGATAGGATTTCCTTAATTGTTTTTCCAGACTTGCCGCTTCGCATTTGATCCGCCGCATGGGTGGCTAAATGATTTTCCAATATTAAGTCCTCCGCTCCGGAAAGAGCTTCTTTGGCCGCTAGCGACTGATACAGAATATCAATGCAGTATTTCTCGTCTTCAACCATTTTTTGAAGTCCGCGAATCTGACCTTCTAAAATTTTAAGGCGGCGAACAACTTTTTTCTTAATCGCTTCTTTCATATCTTTAAATATACCCCAGAGGGGTATCTATGTCAAATCCTTATTTGTGAATAAAGATTATACCCCACAACCGGCGCTTTTTTGTACCGGTAAACCGGCGCCCACTCCGCAGTCGCCGCTATTTTGCGGCTGAAAGGACTTTAATTCGGACAAGATTTTCTTATAACCATCCGCGCTGGAAAATTCATAGCCCAACAAATCCTTGGGGCTGGCTTTATTCCAATCAACGCCTTTTATGGCCAAATACTGCCTAATAGCCGCATAAGTATCAGGAAACCAAAGTTTATTTAACGCCAACGCTGACTTATACATCTCTTCCTCGCCCACTTCTTGGGACGCCATCAATTCCAAAAACCCAAGCATTGCCATCCCGTGATTGCAGTCCGGAAAATAAGTTGAATTGCCGCAACAGGGACGATAAATATTTTTACTCACCCGCTCCACCAATACTTGCTGTTCGCGGTTAAGAACGAAAAATTGGTGCTTGGAATAGTGTTTCATTGCGTCGCCATCGGCTAAAGTCCAACCGCCGGTAGAAGCGAAATTTCCCGCCTTCACCAAGGCTGCTTCCTTCGCCGAAGCGGCTACGGAGGCCGAATCGGCGGGCGAACCCACTTTCCTTCCATCATAAGTCGTCATCGGTCCCTCTTCTAAAATCTTATTCTGATTACTTAATCCTAATGCCCAAAAAAGATTGAGAATAAATCCGGAATTCTCCTCGGTAATTTCAAGTTTTCCGTTATTAATTCCGGCAAGCAAATGTTTTTCTTCTTCGGAAAATCCGCCCCGTTGTTCATAAAGCGACTCAAATTTTTTCTCGTCAATCGCGCCCGCCTCAATCATTCTTTTTCCCAAATCTCCCCAAATTATCGGCAATTCCGTTGCTTCGGCCGCCAATCCGGAATCACCAAATAACAGCGCGTTTTGGGAAGAATCCAAACCGGCTTTATAAATCCAAGCGCTGGCTAAAATTAAAGACGACAAAAATATGCTGATTGGAATTGAATAATCTTTTTGTTTTTCATTATCATTTTGCATTTTGATTTTTAAATTTTAATTTTCTAAAAGACATCCGCTTTCCCGCGACAATTTTTCTAAACCCTGCTCGCCTTCCAGTTTTTTGCCGTTTGGAAAAATCCAAGTCGGATATCCGGAAATTCCGGCAGCCAGACACTGCTGGGGATTATCCGGACATTCAACGTAAGAAACGAACTGGAATGAATCGCCGAACGCCTTTTTCTCATTTTGGCAATGCGAACACCAATTCGCCCCGTACATCACTATTCTTTTTTCCGAAAGGCATTTGGCAAAAACTTCCAAAAGCGGATTTTCTTTTTTCGGCTGGCTTAAAAAGATAAAAGCGGCAGGCGCGGCAATCGCAAAAATTGCGATATAAATATAATTTTTCATATTAATAGTTCTATTTTACTCGCCATTAACAGCAATTTTTCATTTTTTTCTCAATTTCCGCGACCTTTTTATTCTCTTTTTTATCTCCGAAATGCGCGCCGTCCGGCGCTAAAAAATATATTGCCAGCAAAGCCAAAAAAACCGCTAAAATAGAAAATCCAATCCACCGATGGAAAATCAAACTATAAACCGCCGCAAAACCGAACGGAATAAAAATTGTCTTCCAAAGAAGCGGCGAACGGCCTGCAGGCAAGCGCTTTTCCAGCTGATAAGCAATGCCAACTACCGAACCGCCCATTAAAATTCCGGTAAGCAATTGGTAATTAGTAATTGATAATTGTCCGGAAAATATACCGGCAAGCATCCAAAGCCAAGTTCCGCTGACACCGGCGCAAATCGGACAAATCCAAACAGGAGAAACCTTATTAAGAACCCAAACCGTTCCGGTTATCAAAAATATTGACGAAAGAACAATAAAAATAACCATAAAATTAAAAGAGTAAAATAATACTTCCCAAAACGACCATGGCGATTCCGCCGCCAAAACGCATCAACCGCCACTCCTTCTGCTGCCACGCCTGAACTTGAGTAAGCAGAATTTTATCGCTCGCGATAAGCAAAATAACAACCAATGGCAGAACAAAAATCAGATTGTACAGGAAAAGATAACCAAGTCCCGTAAAATAAGTTGATTGGTCGTGAAGCAATCCCAACACCATCAAATACGGGCCACCGGTGCAGGGAAACTCACAAAGCCCGACTAATATCCCCAAAAGAAAAGCGGCCGGAATTGAACCCTTATCCATCAGTTCCGCCATTTTATGGTGCGCCGCCGAAGGAATGCGGAGCTTAATCGGAAAATTCGGGAAAAATTCATTTATAAGATTTATCACTCCCAGCGCGATAAGCAGAAACGCCCCGACCTTCGCCATAAAATGCGGCGTGTTAAAAAGATGGAGCGCCTGCAAAATTCCCAAACCAATCAGGATATACACCAAAAAAATTCCCAAAATATAAACTCCCCCAATTTCCAAAATTCTTGAACGCAACTTTCCAACGCTAAAAAGAAACGCGATAGTCAGCAATAAGATGGAAAACGCGCAAGGATTTATGCTGTCAATCAACGCCGCAACGCCCACCAGCGGCAAAAGCCACTTTCCGCCGTTGCTCACGCTCCAAAGCCAGCCGGAAACAGCCGGATTGGAACGGAAAATAATCGCTAAACCAACCAAAGCGATTCCAACTAAAATCAAGATTAAAATTTTTCTAAATTTTATTTCCATATTGAGTTAAGGAGTTACCGTAGCGGCAAATCGAAGCTCTAAAAGAGTTCCTAATTTGCTTTCCGCATAGATGCTCCTTTCAATTTTTCCAATGCCGGCCGGGCCATGCGCCGCCGGGTCAAAAATCGCTTCAATATCCGCTTCTTCACCCGGCTGGAAAAGAACGTTAATTTTCGGAACCGCGCCGTGCCCAGGCATGCCAAACGACCCCAAATTCCTTCCACTCTTTAATAAATTAGCAATCGTGCACATGCAGGAGGTATAAATTTTGGCAAGCGTAACCGTTTCCGCATTGGAATTTTTAATTTTAAACGCATGGCTGACTTTACCGGCCGCCATGGAAATTTCTCCGAAATCAAAGAATTGCTCGTTAGACGCCAGAAAATTCTCCTCCATCGGTTCTTGGGCGCCGGCGCCGGAAGAATTGGAACGGGCAAATAAAACAATTCCAATAAAAATTAAAACGGTAATTATGATTATACTAATGCTAATTTTAAGGTCTGAATTTTGTTTCATATTTTTAAATTAAATTTAAACTAAAATAAAAACTCCCCGAGATAAGAGGGTTCGGGCGCGAATTTAAACCGCCATCAGACGGCAAGGCCTAAATCCGCGCTTTTAAGCGAAAGACGGGCTATTTTCGTGAAAAACCAGCCAGGATAAAAATTTTCTGCGATAAAATAAATTAGGCGGATTAAAAAGCGCAAACCGGTTTGCGGATAATAAAAGGCGCGGCGGCTCAAAAATAAAACCGAAAGCCAAAGCAATGCCGGCAAAGGCCGCTAAAATTGAACTAACTATCGTAGCCAGCGAAAAATTCCTGTAAGCGTCAAGGTGAAAAGAAATAACGGAAAGCAGGCCTCCTTCCGGACAATCCATCCCCTGAACGGCGGCGGCCAGGCAATTATGACCGGCTTCATGGCCCATTGCCAAAAAACCGAATACCGAGATGCTCGCAAACGACAATATAATAAAAAACGCGAATTTGCTTTTCATATTCTTATAAGCATAACATAATACAAAATGAAAAAACAAGGGGTGGTGTAAAAAATCGCCCGATCAGAGCGATTTAATTCATTTTAAATTTATTTTTTGGGCCTGTGTCCTTATCAATTTTTCGACTAAGGTCTAAACCTTCATCGTCTGGGGGGAAAGTTAGGGTTGGTCTTTCTGCTCCAGCTAATAACGGTTGCCCAGCATCGTCTAACGGCGTAAAAATAAATTGAACCTGCATTCCCTGTTTGCCTTTTAAAATATCTAATCCAATTTTTATCTGATTAAAGATAATTCCTTTCTCTCGGGCTGCTATGTTCATGGCAAATCTAGCGACATATATAACCCCGCTAATAATCTGATTAACTACCGGGTCCGTAACGGCCACGCGCCTGGATTTTAAAACATCGGAGATATCCGGAAGAAAAATATTTATAAAATCATTAATAAATGCTTCCGACGTGGGAAGGCGCCAATCAACCAAAATCTCTTTCGCCATTTTTGCCTCCTTTCTATTTTATCAAGGTATTTTATAACTATACCACAGTATAAATATTCACCAAATTTTCTCTGCCCTTAACAGCGGCTTTATCCAAAAATTTAAGCTCAGCGCCGAGCTTTATTTTATTTTTAGACGATTCGCTGATAATAATTTCCGCGTTGTACGTCTTGCTTAATCCTTCCAGCCGCGACGCCACATTAACCGCATCGCCGATAGCAGTATAATCAAATCTAGACTCCGAGCCAAGATTGCCGACTATCGCGGTGCCGGTGTGTATTCCGATGCCGATTTTAATTTCCTGCTCGCCGGCCGCCAATAATTCTTTATTCAATTTCTTCAGCCGCTCCAGCATTCCTTGAGCCGCGCGCAAAGCGTTATCCGCCTGTTCCTCATCGTCCAGCGGCGCGCCCCAAAAAGCCATAATGGCATCGCCGATATACTTATCCACTACGCCTTTATTTTTTAAAATCTCTTCTGTCATTTCACTAAAATATTTATTTAAACTGTGAATCAGCTTTTTCGGCTCTGTTTTCTCCGACCAGCTGGTAAAAGAACGGATGTCAGAAAATAAAATGGTGATTTCCCGCTCTTCTCCTCCCAAAGAAACTTTTTCCGGGTCTTTCATAATTTCCGCCAACACCTCTTTAGAAACATATTTGGCGAAATTCTTTTTAAGCTGGCGCCGTTCTTTCTCGCCGACAAAATATTGGTAACCGAACAGCGAAAAAGAGGAAAACGCCCAGGCAAAATTAAGATGGGTTAAATTAACGGCAACGCCGTTGTCAAAAATCAAAGCGGCGGCAAGAGTATAGAAAAATCCCAAAAAAACATTTGCCCCCAAAGCAAGCAGGGCGCGGCGGAAGGCCAAAAAAACCAATGCCGGAACAAACGCCGCGAAAAAAATCCAAACCGCCATAGCGGAAAAACCCAATGGCCGCAGGCGGTAACCGGAAATAAGCATATTGGCGATATTCGCCTGAATTTCCACGCCAGGCATCAGCGCGCCCCGGGAAATCGGAGTTAATTTCTCATCGTGCAAATCCGCCGCCACGCTTCCAATAAACAAAATTTTATTTTTTAATTCCGGCAAACTGTTCTCTTCCAGTAAATGCCAAAAAGGCAGACGCTTAATACGGCCCGGCGCGCCGAAATAAACAATCCGTTCTACATCTCTAAAATTATCCTCTGGCAAAATTTCTTTTCCCGCCGCCTTAACCACCGCATAAGAAAAGGCCGGGAATTCTTCACCGCTTTCCGTTTTTACAAAAAGCGGAAATCGCCTTACTACGCCGTCGCTGTCCAAAAACAAATTCACCTGCCCAAATTCTACCTTCGGCGAGCCAGCGAATAAAGCCAATGGCTTTAACGCGCCGCCGCCGGCTAATTCCCCGTTTTCCAGCAAAATAAGATTTTCCACTTCCACGGGCATTACCGCCGGATAAGGCAAATTATTCAAAACCGCCGCCAGCGCGCGGTCATCCTCGACTCCGAACCGCGATGGTTCGGAAAAAATCACGTCCAGTCCAACAGCCAGCGGTTGATTCTTGGCTAATTTCGCCAGCGCTTCCGCGAACACTTTTCTCGGCCACGGCCACTGCCCGATTCTCTGAATTGATTCATTATCAATAGCTACTATTATAATATCGTCCGAAATCGGCTTTTCGACGTAAAGCAAATCCTCCAAACGATATTCCGAACCGGCAAAAAGTCCATAGGAAAAAGATATAAAAACAAAAAATCCGGATAATAGCGCTATCAAAAAATATGCGGAAATGGGCTTCATGAGATTGTCGCCTTTAGCCGCGGGAAGAATCCAAAATCACTTCCACATTCGCTTCCACGGTGAAAATCGGACTGTTAGCCAAAAACGTTTCGCCGGAAACCGGGTCCTGCCAAACCGCGGTAACCGAGCCAGGCGCCGAACCGAATTCCGCCACTGCGGCGCCTAATTGGGCGATAAATAATCCCGGTTTTTCCAATCTTCCGATATTCCCCAGCGCCTGCCATTTTGCTGATTCGGTAACAATTTTTTTAGAACCGTCGCTCATCGCCAAAACCGCGTCAAAAAATATCTGGTCGCCTTCTTTTACCGCGCTTAAACCGCTTTTGGCGACCACTTCCAACCTCTCTGGTTTAACTGCCGGTTTAATGGCAACGGATGGAGCGAATTCTACGCTTCCGGTTTTGCTTTCAACGGCCGCCGGTTTGGAAACTGCTTCCATTGCGGTTCGCGTTTCCTCAACTGCCCGCGTTCCGGCTTTTACCGGAAAAGTTTGGGGTTCTTTATCAATGGAAGTATTTTCTTTCTCTTTCCGAATAACTTCCGGCGCGATCACCCGGCGGTCCGCTTCTATGTTTCTTGCCACCCAAGCGCTTTCCATCATTGCTTTTGGCGCTTCGCGAACCGCCATTACCGTCATTGCCGGCGCCGCCACAGTCCTATCCGCTGACTTCATTCTTTGAATATCGTCTTTTTTTACTTCCACAAATTGATTTTCCGAAACCGCTACTTCCGAATTTTCAATCACACTCTTTGTTTCCGGGTCAATCGCCGCCACTGCCACCGCATTTTCCGCCACCACTACGTTAGATTTTTCATTAAGGTATTCCACGCCGAACGCCGTTCCTCGGACAGTGGCTACTGCATTGGCAGTTTTTACTTCCCACTGGGAATCCGGCGTTGCCAAAGCCGAAACTTTAGACCAAACCCGCCCGCTTAAAAGTTCAAAGCGGGCAAGCAATTTTCCGCTTCCCCGGATAAATTGCGCCTCTTCCACTAATAATTCCGTTTCCGAATCCAACCGGGCAATGGAACCGTCTGGAAAAACCAGATTTGCAGAACCGCCGGAACTGACTTTAATCAAAAAACCCGGATTTATCTCATCGCCGTCCGACAATCCCCGGACAACCGATTTATCCTGAGCATTTAAAACGTTGGCTAAACCGGATAAAATTTCAATTTTGGGATTCACGGCTGTTTCCGGCAAATTTAAAAAATAAAATCCGGCTCCCAATAAAACTGCCGCTATAGCTAATAAAATTATTTTTTTCATAATTGGTTTTCCAACTCGCCAACCGCCTTTCGGTAAGAACAATAATCACAACCATCCCCGGCTTCCGGAATATTTTCTACGGATAAACATTTATGGATAGCAGACAGCGTATTTTCTATCCAATGGCCGCTTCCTTTATACGGTATGATATTCACGTCAAATTCCAACTTGCCGTCAAACGCTTTCCGGTCGGTTTTTCCGTTGCAATAAACAAAATATCCCGTATCCGAGACGGTAAAATCATTGCGGCGAAACAGCCATTGATAAACTTCCATCTGCCGCTTATAGCCAATTTGCCAATCAGCGTCTAAATTCACTTCGCTCTCCTTGGCGGTAGCTTTGTAATCCACCACGATAAGTTCTTTTTTGGGATTAATCCAAACATCATCCACTCCGCCGGTTACCAGAAAATTAGTGTCGGGATGAACATACTGCACGCCGGCGCGGAGTGAATCCCGCCATTCGTCTATTTTTTCATGCTCAAAAGGCACCGCGTCAATGCCATAGGTCTCCATCAGCGGATGCCTCGTTCCCTTGGCGCGATGAATGTCAAATTCCTTTTTCAATAATTTATCCACCGCGGTATTCAAGCTGAACGGAAAACCCGGCGGCCGGCCAACGCCCAAACGGCGATCCAAATAAAAACAGCGCGGGCATTCCAGAAATAAATCAATTTTGGAACGGCTCAGCCGGAACGGCTCGTCCGAAACAGGATTATAAAGATTCCGCGTCCGCTTGGCGTTATAATATTTAGACATCCTTAAATCTTACCCGAACAGAATTAAAAAATCAAAAATGGTTCTTTTTTATATACTTATTTTATTTCGTAAGACATCGTCACATTGACCGAAACTTCTTCCGAGCCCGGCTCAATGGTCGGCGACGGCAAAGACGCGGGCGCGCCGACGTCGGCTTTTAGGGTCTCAAAACGATACGCTTGCGGATAAAAACCTCCTTCGCTAATAGAAAGCAATCTGCCCAGCCGAAAACCGCCGGCTTTGGCTATGGACATGGCTTTAACTTTGGCTTTTTGGATGGCTTCGGCGCGGGCTTGATTCTGGACTTCGGTCGGGTCATCCACCGCAAAAGAAAGATTAGAAACGGAATTGGCGCCGTTTTCCACGGCTCCGGACAGCAAAATTCCGATTTTTTCAAAATCCCTAATTTTTACCAAAACCGTCTGGTTAACCGAATAACCGACAATTTCTGGCGGCGGACAAGGACGGGATTGTCCGCCGGAAAAAATCAATCCGTTCGGACAACTAAAATACTGATAACGGGGCTCCAAATTATAATTTTGCGTTTGAATATCTTTTTTTTCCACTCCGCTCTCTTTAATAAAACTGATTATTTTATTTGTCTTCTCGGTATTTTCTTTCTGTAAAGCCGCGATGTCTTTGCCGCCCTGTACCAAAACGCTGAAAGTGAACTGCGCCACATCCGGAATGGCAATCGCTTTACCGTCTCCGCTGACGGAAAAACTGCGAAAAGACGACGGCTCAACAGAACGGTAATAAGCGACCGCGAAACTGACTGCCGCAACGGCAAAAGCCGCCAGCGCCGCCGTGGCGGCAATAAATAAATAATTTTTATATTTAGTATCCATAAAAGTTATTATAGCATAACCATTTGACAAAGATTAAGCCGTTCATATATAATGAATTACTATAAAGTAGATTTGAGTAAAAGCAGGCCCAATTTATAAACGTTAAGTTTTATAGAGTACGCCATTTTGCTGCGAATCTGAAAAGGTCGCAAAAAATATATTATATATTAAGAATAATGGCGTACGATAACAATAGAGGTGGAGACGGCGGTTTTCAGAGAAAAATGTTTCAAGGAAACTGGAAGTGCTCCAAGTGCGGCGCGGCGATAACGGAACTTCCGTTTGACCCGGATCCGAGCCGGCTTGACCAGCTTCAGTGCCGCGATTGCCACCGACAAAGACGAGCTTCTTTCCAAGGAGGAAGAGATCGTTATTAAACAAAAAGCGTCCCGACAAAAATCGGGGCGCTTTTTGTTTTTAACTAAAATTTTTTATTTCCATAAAAATCCCGACTTATTAACATTTTTCCATTGTTATTAAACAATTTAACTGTTTAAATAAAAATAAGATGGCAAACGAACCGGACAATAAAAAAAGTTACAAATTTTTATTTGTTTCCATTCAGGGCGACATAGCCGATATCGCTTGGCAAGCAGCAAAAGAAGGACACAAAATAAAACTTTACGTAAAAAATCCTGCAGACCGCGATATTGCCGACGGCTTCATCGCAAAAACCGATGACTGGCGGAATGAAATTGATTGGGCAGACATAATAATATTTGACGATGTGTCTGGGCAAGGAACGGAAGCAAAAAAACTTCGCGACCAGGGAAAACTTGTAATCGGCGGTACCCCGTATACGGACCAGCTGGAAGACGACCGGGAGTTCGGCCAAAATGAGCTGAAAAAAATCGGCATTTCTACAATCCCCAACTGGAATTTTTCTTCATTTGAAGAAGCCATTGATTTAGTAAAAAAAAATCCTGGCCGTTATGTGATTAAACCGAGCGGCAAAGCTCAAAATATAAAACGGCTGCTTTTTGTCGGAGAGGAAGAAGACGGAAAAGATGTGCTGCAAGTCCTTGAGGCCTATAAAAAATCGTGGGCGTCAAAAATAAAGACCTTTCAACTGCAGAAACGCGTTGACGGCGTGGAAATTGCAGTCGGCGGCTTCTTTAACGGCAATGAATTCGTCTATCCTATTAACGTTAATTTTGAACATAAAAAATTATTTCCCGGAAATCTCGGCCCATCAACAGGCGAAATGGGCACCAGTATGTTTTGGAACGAACAGAATCATGTTTTTGAAGCAACCTTGAAAAAAATGGAGGTGAAACTGCGTGAAGAAAAATACGCGGGTTATATAGACATCAATTGCATCGTCAATGGCCAAGGAATTTATCCGTTGGAATTTACGGCCCGGTTCGGTTATCCCACAATCTACATTCAAAGCGAAGGCATTAATATGCCGATTGGAGAATTTCTACTCGGCCTCGCTGGCGGCAATTTAAAACGGTTCAGGGCAAAATCCGGATTTCAAGTCGGAGTCGTAATCGCGGTACCGCCATTTCCTTTCCAAGACAGCAAAACATTTGAAACGGACTCCAAAGAAGCGGCAATTCTTTTCAAAAAACCCAATTCTGAAGGAATACATATTCAAGAAGTAAAAATTATAAATGACGATTGGGTAATCGCCGGAACAACCGGAGTGGTATTAACCGTGGTGGGAACCGGACCCACTATGCGCCAAGCGCAACAACAAGCATACGGCCGGATAAAAAATATAATGATTCCCAATATGTATTACCGCACCGACATTGGCGGCCGATGGCTTGAAGACCACGATAAACTGCACACCTGGGGATATTTGTATTAAAACCTATTATTAAAATTTGTTTTAATATATAATTTCATTTAGATACTTGAAGTAAAAATTGGAGGTGAAAATGCCGAACCCCTACAAAGGAATCCGGGGTATCAAGACAAAAGTTGAGGGACATAAAAAAATCGGCTTACCAGAAGACATTTATGAGTATGACAGCCGGTTAGAAGCGCGTTGCGCTCAAATTTTCATCAAACATGGCATCCGATTTAAACCGCACGTAAGATTTGATTGCTTTGATAAAAACATTGAAAAAGGCATAAAGAAATTTACTTACACAGTGGACTTTCTTTTTGAATTGCCGCAAAGCCTCCTCGGCATATCTCCTATCGTAGACGCCATTGAAGTTAAGGGTCGGCTTAAACGGCGCGACCTCCTCCGTATTGAAGCGCTTGAATTTTTTCACGAAAAACGCACCTACATCGCTACGGAAACGCTTATTGACCTATGGGAAAGAGATGGGATACAAAAAAAAGAAGAGGGGGTTTAAAAACTCCTTTTTTTATTTGCTTAAAATTTTAACGCTTTCAATTGCCGCATCCTCAATCGGCCGGTCCGGGCCTTCGGTCGCGGAATTTTCAATTTTCCTCACCGCCTCCATTCCGGCGATTACTTTGCCGAATACCGTATGCTTGGTATCCAAAAAATTATTATCGGCGGTATTGATGAAAAACTGGCTGCCATTAGTATTTGGCCCGGCATTCGCCATAGCAATCGTGCCGGTAATATTATAGTTATTAGCGCGAATTTCGTCCGGAAAAACATAACCGGGCCCGCCAGTCCCCCATCCGTCTTTTAAAGAATTATCTTTACTTAAGGGGTCTCCGCCTTGAATCATAAATCCTTTTATCACCCGATGAAATTTTACGCCATCATAAAATCCGGACTCGGTAAGTTTAACAAAATTCTCTACCGTCTTCGGCGCGTCAGAAGAAAAAAGTTCCAGTTTAATTTCGCCGAAATTGGTCTTCATTATCACGATTATATTATCGCTTGTTGATAATAAAACATTCTCTGTCACGGAATCCCCTCCCTTATTTTTAATAAAAATAAAATAACCTCCGTAAACCAAAAAAGCGACAGTAACCGCGCCTAAAATTAAATAAGTTTTGTATTGATTCATAAATAATATTATATCACAAAATAAAATACCTAACGCGAGTTAGGTATTGTTTTTCTACCGATGTTCGTATTTTAGCATTTCAATGGTTTGAGCATCCCATTTGTTTTCTAAATAAAGTTCCAGCGACGGCCTATTGCCGTCTAATTCTAAAGTTAAAAGAACGCCGGCAAGCGCGCCCCTTAACACCTCCTCCGGCGAATTATACGAAAGAACGGTAACTAATCCTCCTTTCCTGCCACTAATCCATTTTCCGTCCTTTAAAAGTTGGATATACTGAAATTGCAACTCATCAGAATTCCGCGTCAGCATCAAAAATACTCTCATTTTCACGCCATTACCAAGAATATCGTATTCCAAAACCGCTCTCGTAAAATAACCGTTGGAATGGCTTGAGTCGTACTTTTCTTCGTACGCAGTAATCGTCCCAATTCTTACCGTAAAAGCCATAACATAATTATTTTCAATAATCTCTTTATTAAAAAAATTCACGTCAAAATATTTCCCCGTCGATTTCATTTCCCATTTTTGATAATCATCAGGCCAAACAGCTGTTTCGGTAGATTTATCTAATTTAGTAACAACGGTTTCGGTTTCGACAGATATTCCATCATCAATGTCTTGCGCGTTAGCAACATTAACCACTCCGACCGCCAGCAAAACCAGCATAATCGCCTTTTGCATTTCCCGCCTCCCATTGTCCTTCATAGCTTTAGCGACGGAGGATTAATTTTAAACAAAGTTTACTGTTTAGCAGTATACAAAATCATATTGCCCCGGTCAATAGCTCCGCAAAAAAAACGGCGCCGATGCCGTTTTTATTATTTAGAGTAGCCCAAAAGCTTGCGAGCCGGCGGATACATTAAAGCATTAAGCTCTTCACTTCCTTGCCACAATTTAATTTCATTACACTCTCCATCAATCCTCAAACTGCCTAATGTCCATTGAAATGGCTTATGGTCTTTCCAGCAATGCACTGCCCGCTTCCATATATCGCCCGAACCTTTCGTATCTTTAGGAGTTGCTCCTATTAAAAGGTATCTGCTGAATCTGGATTCCATTGCCGCTTCTGCCGCCAACGCGTAACAGCAATCATTAACAAAAATAAGATTTCCGTCGTGGCCGGCAAATATAAGCCGCAATTTTTCATAATCTACTATATTCTTTTCATCGTCAGGATTATTTTCATAACCGGTAACCGACCATCCGCTTTTATCTCCATGGCCGAGATAAAATAAACAACTATCTTCTCGCGGCTTGTTTAAAAATATTTCACCTAATAAAGCGGTAATCAGCTCATTATTTCCGGATGGCAATCTGATAATATCTTCCTTTTCCCTAAAACTAAGTTCTTTAACAAGTTTATCAATGAGATTATTAGCACCTTGATTAAAACGTTCTGATATTCCATTATCAAAATCATTGTTATTTGGCTGACCAACCACCACGATAATCTGCATTGCCGGACTCCTTTTTTATGAGTTACTAAATTATATGGTATCCCAAAATTAATTTTGAGTCAAATTTAATTTGATGGATTCCGCAATTTTCTAAAAGTCCTACCCTTCAATGTCCTGCTCCTCGCGAACAATATCTAACTTAGCAATAAAAACATATATATCGTTAACTTTCCGCATAATACCCAAATTAACCTCATAGATAATTGATTTTGAACCGATATTCCGCCGCTTAAAATCAAAAATAAGTTCTTCTTCTAATTTTCTAATAACCCATCTGCCATCAATATAAAACGCCTGACCATAAGGCACTTCATCTATACGTTCTCTTTCCCAGTCCTCTTTTTTAAAAAATTCTCTATCTAACGGGTCGCCCGGCAATATAAATCGAAAATCACTGTCAGTCATTGCGCTCCTATATAACTATTAAAATCCTACTGTTAGGATAAACGAGTCCGATAATTAACGCAATCTGGAAATATTCTTATTATTTGTCTAATTTCAGCTCAAGGCAGACCGAATTTATACAATATCTTTTGCCCCCTTTATCTTTCGGCCCATCTTCAAAAACATGACCAAGATGCGCGCCGCAATTTTTGCAAAGAACTTCAGTTCGGCTCATACCCAAACTTTTATCTTCCCGCAGTTCTATATTTTTAAAATTCGCCGGTTCAACGAAGCTCGGCCAGCCAGTTCCAGAATCAAATTTTGTATCCGACGAAAAAAGTTCTGCGTTGCATACCGCACACTGATACATTCCCCCTTCATGGCTGTCCCAATATTTTCCGGTAAACGGCGTTTCAGTGCCGCCTTCGCGAGCAACCTGACGCAATTCCGGAGAAAGTTCGCTGTCTTTTTTCATAATTATAAATTTATTTTACCGCTTTTTAATTTTTAAGCCAAATTTTCACTTGATTATCTTAAAATTTAGATATATTATTTATATGGCCTGAAGTGGCCTTTTTAATTAAAATGGGAAATTTTTCTAAAATTTATAAAACTATTAAGCCATCTATCGTGGCTATTGCCTCAAAGATATCAAAAAATCCAGAATTCCCGGATATTATTGGCACTGGCTTTATAGTAAAATCTGAAGGGATAATTTTTACTAATAGTCATGTAATTAAAGTAATTGAAAAATTACCCCGGCTTAAAAATATGGGACCCGAAGATTGGCCGGCAATGATTTTATATTTCCACTGGATTCCCGATAGGGGGATGATGGCGATCCCTCTTGAAATAAAAGGAATTGGGAGTTTAGAAAGAATAAAACCAGTAGAAGGTTATCATTATGGAGAAGATATTCCAGACTTAGGTTTTATACAGGTACATATAAAAAATTTACCAGCGCTTAAGATTTCTGAAAGGCTAGAATTGGAAGAGGGTGATGAAATAATGCTAGCTGGTTTTCCAATGGGTACAAGTACATTAAGAGCGCCGGGGTGGTTACACCAAATAACTCCAACACTGCAATCAGGAATTATTAGTTCAATACTACCCTTTCCCTGCGACGATCCACATGCAATTCTTCTTGATGTAATGACACAGGGTGGCTCAAGTGGTTCCCCGGTTTTTAATCCATCTACGGGCGAAGTAATAGGCATAGAGTATGGAGGAATTACGGAACCGAAAATCCTTAAAACTAATTCGGGTACGATGATTTATGAAAATAATACTTCTTTAACTCTCGCAATCCCAGCAAAAATATTGTATGAAATATATAAAAAAATAGAGGAAGTAGAAGAATTTAATAATATTGATATTTCTAAATTTGATACCATTGAAAACTTAATCAATAAGAAAAAGGTGATAATTCAGCAACCAAGAACGCCGTCGATGCAACCCATAAAATCAAACGAGATATTATAGAACCATCACTTGGAAAATATTTAATTATGACACCAAAAGAAAAAGAAGTATTAAAAGCTTTAGTTGAACATCCTAGTGGATTATTATCACCCT
>MHJG01000002.1:68181-71086 GCA_001818695.1 Candidatus Harrisonbacteria bacterium RIFCSPHIGHO2_02_FULL_42_16
CGCCGTAGAAAATTTAATAATTGGTGGTTATGTTGAAGAAGTGCCTCAAGACATACATGGAACTGTACCAGGCACCACATATTCAAGAAATTTTTATCGGGCCACTAATAAGGGGGCGATGCAATTTGCTCCTTTTTACACAAAAGTCCTATTTAACCTCAAGAATGAAACGACTTTTTATGTAGGAATTACATCTGTAGTTGTTTCGATTGTAGCGCTTTTTTCTACTGTATCTTTTTCTTACTTACAAAATAAGAGAGCAAATGCAGATTTTGAGTTGAGTAACAGGCCTTATTTAGTGATCAGTAGTACAGATTCTTCAAATATCGTTCCTGAAAAGAGCGCTGATTTTGCACTTCATATTAAAAATGTCGGAATTTTTCCAGCTCAAGTGATTGATGCTTTGATAGCTTGTCCTAAAGATGATCAAATAACTCTGACAGCAAGAAAAATGATTATTGGTAATGGCGAAGAAATGTTTTTTGAATTTTCAATTCCTTCGGGGCTCAATTCGGTAAGTTGTAAGTTTTTGGTAAATTATACTATCGCCGCGGAGTCATTTGCTAAAAAATCTTACAGCACAGAATATATTTTTAGCTTTAAAAATGATAGCATGCCGATTTATGAAAGTGCCTTCATTCGTTAAAAATTATATCTTATCATAATGACAATTCGAGAGATATTAACAGATATTACTGGCGTCGGAAACAAAGATAAGTTGTTAAGATGGCATGATGCTTCAAGATTTAAAAATGAAGTTATGCCAATTCTTCCATCTCCAATCGAAGTAATCGAGCTACCGCCAGGGCAACAATTTCAATTTAATTGTTTCACATTTGCTCTTGAACTCCGATGTATAAGTGCTGAAACACCATTTACAGATGGATTTATTTATTCTCCATTTGTAGAAAAACTTATAGCCGAAAAAGCAATTACTAAGCTTAATAGACCCCCCGCAGAAGGAGATGTTGTCTTTTATTGGAATGGTGTTGAGTTAAAACACGCGGGAAAAATTAGTAGAAATGACATGATAATTTCTAAGTGGTCTGGGGGTCCAATATTGAAACACCCCTTATTATACGTGCCTGTTGATTATGGTGAAAAAAATGAATATTACGAAGGCATCTCAGAAAAAAGAGCAAAACAATTATTTTTTCAATATAAAAGCTGGAATCAACCCCCCGCAAAAATTTAAGAAATTCTTTATTGCCTCCTAGAAATTTCTGATTCAACAATTTTAATCTCCTTCGGGGTGAGGGCGTAGAGGTTATAGACAAGCTGGTCAATTTGTTTTTCGTAGTCGCGGACTTTGGCTTGTTTTGCGGAGTTTTCTAAGTAGTCGTCGTCTTTGGTTAAGTGTAGGATTTTATCGACAAGCTTGTTGAAGTCGACCCGTTGCCCACTCGCTATTTGCTTAAATGGCAATCTTAATATATGAGGAGCGTTGATAGAGAAAAATTCCCCCCCGATCTTTATTGAAGGATTTTGGACAGAGAAAATCCACTGATATAATTTTGAATTCAATAGAGCCAGCAAATATTTATAGTCATCAGCGATTTTTGCATAAATTTTGATTGCATATACCCCAATAAAAACAGAACCCTCCTCGTCTAATACTGCTGTTATCCTAGTGTCGTTACCACGAATCAGGATTTTGGGTGTAAAGGAAAAATCTTGCCATCGTGTTTCCGAAATCATTTTTTTATTGTTACAAAAATAGGGAGCGAAAATCGACAAACCAACCGTTCTAACTTTCTTTTTATGGTTGATCACATATGGTTGAATATTAGAACAAACTAGTAGGCGTAGACACCCATCTGTCTTTTTTGCACTTGTAATGTGTTTAGACCATGAGTGGTAATCTTTAGCCCGCGGCGTTCCACAAAATAACTGACCATCTTCCAAAATTTCAGATAGCTTAGAACTTTGTGAAAAAATCTTTGCGATTAGTTTATCAAACAAGGGATCTATAATTTCTATTCTGTCATTATCAATACATCTTTGCTTCGGAATCACAATCTCTTTATATTGTTCAGTCAAGTTTCGAATAGTCCTTGCGATTTTGATTGTAATCTTGTCGAGTTTATTATTTTTTTGAATGATGCTTATCAATGGATAAGTTGCGGCTTCGAAAATATCTGTCGCCCTCGACAAGTCAAATAATTCAACAATAGAGTACTGCAGTATTAAGCTTCTTATTTTTGATCCGTATTCTCTCACTAAATATTTATCCGGTGTAATGTATGTTAAAACGCCATCTTTTCTTAGGATATTTAATCCCTTTTCAATGAAAAGAACATAATAATCGAAGTCCTTATATGCCGAAACATACATCTGTTTAATTAACTCCTTGATGTTTTTATTTTGTTCTTGCTTGTGGATTCTAATATATGGTGGATTTGCAATTACAACATCAAACCCACCACGATCTTTACTCCTAAAAACTTCTGAGAAGTAAACTTCAAAATCAAACTCCCTGTGACCATGGGTAATCTGACTAATCAGCTCATCAATTTTTTCCTTATATTTTTTCTTCTGATTAGAATTTGCTTCGCTGAGGTGTAATTGCTTCAGTTTTTCTAACTCCGACATTGAATGGTCGTAGAACATATCTCTCATCCCACCCCTTTCTTTCTGTATCCCCAATAGTGAGTTACCCCGCATGATTTTGTAATCCAAGTTTGGAAGGGGCTTTATTTGTTTGATATCTTCTTCATCAACAATAAGAGAGAGCCATAGGCGGAGCTTGGCAATTTCCACAGCGCCGGGATCAATATCTACGCCATAAAGAGAATTTTGGATCGCATGGCGTTTGAAATTATATGGCGTTCTTTCGCCGTCCTTGCCAACATAGGGAGTCAGAGCATTCCTAGTCCTGATGATTTCATTCATCATGCCCACAGGA
>MHJG01000003.1 GCA_001818695.1 Candidatus Harrisonbacteria bacterium RIFCSPHIGHO2_02_FULL_42_16
ATAAATATGAAATTTCTAAAAGAAACAATTTTAACCAAAGGTCTTAAATTAATATCAGGACATCGCAGCCGCGTTGCGGTCCTTTAAGGGTGAGGGATGGAAGAATTGCAAAAAATTAAAACAGCCGCTAAGTTGGAAGCTCTTTTATTTATTTACGGAGAGCCGATGGATATAAAAAAAATAGCTAAAATTTTAGCCGTCAAAGAAGCGGAAGTTGAAGAGGCCTTGAATGTTTTAGAAGAAAATTTGAAACAAGATATTCGGGGGTTATTCATAATCAGAGATAAAAATAAAGTCCAGCTGGCCACTAAGCCGGAATTTTCTGAATTTTTGAAAGAAATTACCAAACAGGAATTCACGGAACCGCTGACGCCAGCCGCTTTGGAGACCTTGGCGATTGTCGCTTACACCGGACCGGTTACCAGGGCGGATATTGAATATGTCAGGGGAGTGAATTCCAGTTTTATTTTGCGCGCGCTTTTAATGAGGGGATTGATAGAGCGCCAGACCGATTCCAAAAGAGCCAATGCGTATCTTTACAGCGCCAGTTTTGAATTATTGAGGCAATTCGGTCTTGATAAAAATGAAAATTTGCCGGATTACGCGAAATATAAGGAATTAGTGAAACATTTTCATGAACAGCTGGCGGAAAATCAAAATAAACAGTCGTTAAATGACGAACAACCGTCTGCGGACAATGCCGGATTATGAAAGAAAATCAATTAAAAATTATTTTTGCCGCGGTTATGGTTTTGCTGGCGGTATTTTCTAAAATTGGGCGGGACATTCCCGAAAAAAATAATTTGCAGGAGGCAATGCGAAATTCCAGTTTTTATGCGGCGAACAATTTAGGCGTAACGAGGCCTGATGTTAATTTAAAAAAAACAGCGCCTCACATGGAGTCAGGGACGGCCCTAACCAGCCAATTTCAAGAATCGATTCCTTACAGGAAAAATTGGGAAATATCCGAACCGGATTTAAAAATTAAAGCCGGCATAGCTAAGGATTTAACTACGGGGACGGAATTTTATATTCTTAATCCTTACGATCGCTGGCCGATTGCTTCTCTAACAAAACTTATGACGGCCATTATTGCCATTGAAGAAGTCGGAATAAATAAAAAAACGATTATTTCCGAATATGCGGTCAATTCCGAAGGCGTTGCCGGAAATTTAAAAGCAGGGGAACAGTATTCCGTCAGCGACCTCTTGAAAACGATGCTGGCGGTTTCCAGCAACGATGCCGCCGTTGCCATAGCGGAATTTTACGGGACAGAAAATTTTATTGAAAAAATGCGATTGAAGGCCTCCGCTTTGAATATGTTCCAGACCAGTTTTTCCGATACTACCGGCTTGTCTTTTCTGAACCAAAGCAACATTGAAGATTTGATAAAATTGATACAATATATTTATAAAAACCACCCGTCTGTTTTTGGCATCACGGCGCAGAAAAAAGTCAGAATATTTGAAGAATCCGGCCGGATTGAAAAGGAATTATTGAATATCAACTTTTTTGCTTCGTCTCGGACGGATTTTTTGGGAGGAAAAACCGGATTTATTGAGGAATCCGGAAGTAATTTAATATCTTTATTCAGGCACGAAGGCCACGATATTTTAATTATTGTTCTTGGAACTAATGACCGGTTTGGCCAGACCGATTTATTGTATAATTGGGTGAAAGAAGCTTATGGATTCTAATAGATAACTATAAGTTGTCGTCTGATTGTAGTTGTTTGTTGTCTGTTGTAAGTTAAAAGGATGGAAGTTTTTCAAGTTGCCCGCGTTCTCGGGCTTTCAACAATTTCATTTTTAGTTGCCATTGCCCTTACGCCGGCGCTGGTGAAATTTTTATACAAATTTAATTTTAACAAGCAAATCCGCAGCAAAGAATCGGCGCCGGTATTTTATGGGCTACATAAAAATAAGGAAAATACGCCGACCATGGGAGGAATAATTATCTGGGCAACGACTTTAGGGCTGGCGCTGATATTTTTTATTTTAGCGCAATTATTTGACGGATTTTGGGCGTCGCTGGATTTTGTGGACCGCGCCCAGACCTATCTGCCGATTATCGCTATGCTGGCGGCGGCGGCGCTGGGATTAGTTGACGACCTTCTGGGAGTTTTCCGCATCGGCACCAACGGCGGCGGTTTGCGCGTGTCTCAAAAACTGGTTGTTTACACTTTTCTGGCTTTGATTGGCGGGCTTTGGTTTTATTTTCGATTGGACTGGACGACTTTATATGTGCCATTTGTCGGTAATGTGGAAATCGGCTGGTGGTATATACCGATTTTTATGTTTATTATTATCGCCAGCGCTTTTTCCACGAATGAGACCGATGGCTTGGATGGCTTGGCGGGAGGGGTTTTATTATTTGCTTTCGGAGCGTTAACCGTAGTGGCTTTTACTCTCGGCCGTTATGATTTGGCGACATTCAGCGGAATAACCGTAGGGGCTCTGCTGGCGTTTTTATGGTTTAATATCTATCCGGCGCGATTTTTTATGGGAGACACCGGCTCTATGGCGTTGGGCATTTCTATGGGAGTAATGGTAATGTTGACTAACACTACTTTGCTGTTGCCGTTTTTCGCTTCTATTTTAGTGATTGAATCGCTGTCGGTTATCACCCAGCTTGCAAGTAAAAAAGTGTTTGGCAGAAAAATATTCCTTTCTACCCCGATTCACCATCATTTTGAAGCATTGGGCTGGCCGGAGACCAAAGTGACGATGAGATTTTGGATTATTTCCGCCGTTTTCAGCGCTTTGGGACTATCTTTTTTCTTCATTGACCGGTTATTTTAATTATTCACTAAAATAAGCGAGGTTATTTTTTTAAAGCCGGATTACGATTTTATTATAACAAAATGAGCTATATTTTTTGAATGAATATTGCGTAGCGATAATTACAAAATAATGAGAGAGTAGCGTAGCGAGCCGGGACCCACGTAAGTAGGGTGGCGAGCAGCGTTACGAACGGATACATTTTGTTTATCGCGAAGCATCTATGAATGAAAAGAATATAGCGAATAAAAGTTTTCCACAGCTTGGTTCTTT
This sequence comes from Candidatus Harrisonbacteria bacterium RIFCSPHIGHO2_02_FULL_42_16, assembly GCA_001818695.1. Lineage (GTDB taxonomy): Bacteria > Patescibacteriota > Minisyncoccia > UBA6257 > 02-FULL-45-10c > 2-02-FULL-42-16. The sequence goes on from MHJG01000003.1 coordinate 3,054, forward strand.
GCCCCCAACCGGAGTTTTATATATAATGATAGTAACGTACCCCTTTATTGGAGTGCGTGTATGAGAAAGACAAAACTAAGATATTGCCTTTCTGACGGTTAGATTCTCCGTCGTCTTAAAAAAAGACATTTGGATCTTTAAAGCGACCCCCGCAAGGGGGTCTCTTTTATTCTTCGCCGCCTTAACCCAGTCGGTCGTTTTTTATAAAAATTAACAGCCCCTTCAGCCAGATTTTTATTGCCTGATATGGCGGAAATACATTGAGCAGAATATAATAAAGTTCAACCAGTCCTTTTAATACCCACCCTAAAAATCCGCTTATTACCACCGAACCGAATTTGGCAATGGCATATTTTCCTCCAATTGGAATTATATACGGAAATTCGGATATTTTAGGGCGGTATTTTTTATATTTTGGAACACTAATGATTTTCTCCGACAATTTAATATCTTCAATAATGTTATGGGCGGCAATTTTCGCCTGCTGAATGGCGACTTCGGCGATTTTAGGAACCGGTTTTCCGGTTTCGGCGTAATAACAGCAAACCGCGTCTCCGATTCCATAGATTTTGCCGTATAATTTCAAATCGTCCGTCTGGGGCAGACATTCCATTTTTTCCTTAACAGCTATTTGTTTGCCTTTTTCGTCTTTGCGGAGCGGAAGCGCGCCGGTAAGGCGGGACGCTTTTACTCCGCCGGTCCATATTAAAATGTCAAAATTTTCCAATTGTTTGCTTTTAAGATAAATTTTATTTGGCTCCACTTTTTCAATAAATTCGCCCAGCAAAATTTCTACTCCGATTTTTTTCAAGCGTTTCGTTACTTTTTTAATCACTTTTTCGTCAAAGCCCGGCAGAATAGTCGGCTGGCCTTCAATAATTTTAACAGCCGTTTTGCAATTTTTTAGTTCTTTATCAAGCTGGCATGTCCAAGATTGGATTTCGCCGGCTAATTCCACGCCGGTTGAGCCGCCGCCGCCAATGACTATTTTTATTTTTTTGGCGCCGGCATCAACTTTATCCCAAATTGCGTCCCGGATTTTAATGGCGTCCATAAATGTCTTTAGTGTCAAAGAATTTTCCTCCAGGCCGGCAATATCAAAGTAATTTGTTTCCGAGCCCAGAGCGATAACTAAATAATCAAATTTTAATTTTCCGCCATCACCAAAATGAATATCGCCTCCGACCAAATCCAGTTCTTTAATTTTTTTATTCAATAAGACAACCTCTCTGCCTTGAAAGGCCGTTTTCAAAGGAAAAGTAACTATATTTTTTAATTTAATTTGATTGGCAATATCTTTAGAGGTGGTGGCTGCTTCGTAAAGAGTCGGCGTGTAAGTGTGGTAAGTATTTTTATCAACTAAAACAATTTCATATTTATCCAGCAAGCTCAGCCGTTTTAGACATTTATGTAAAATAAAGGCGGCTTTAATTCCGCCAAAACCGGCTCCTAAGACAACTATTTCCTTTTTCATTTCCATAGAATTCGTATTATAATAATAACAAATGATTCATTATCTAAAAAATGTAAAAGTTTCCGAATTAGAAAATAAAATCTGCCTTTTGCGGCTGGATTTTAATACCGAAGATAATTGGAGAATGCGGGCGAGTTTGCCGACTATCCATTTTTTGTCGCGAAATTGCCGGGTAACGGTAATTTTAAGCCATAAAGGGAGGCCCTTCGGCAATGCTCAGGGCAATCCTAATAGTTTTGATAAGAAACTAAGTTTGCGGTTAGTGGCTGCTAATTTGAAAAAAGAATTAAAAAAGCCGGTGATTTTTATTCCGCATTTCAGATTTAAAGAAATAAAAAAATTAATCCGGGTATCTCCGAAGGGTTCGGTGTTTCTTCTGGAAAATCTGCGTTTTCTGAAAGGCGAATCAAGAAATAGCATTGAATTGGCCGGAAAATTGGCGGGGTTAGGCGATATTTATATTAATGACGCTTTCGCGGTTTCTCACCGCCCCAATGCTTCGGTGGCCGGGATTGCCGGATTTTTACCGAGCTATGCCGGGTTGGAATTGGAAGCAGAAATTAAAAATTTAAGCCGGATAATGAAAAATCCCAAAAAACCGCTTGTGATAATTCTTGGTGGAATAAAAATAAAAGATAAGTTGGGCGTTTACCGGAATTTAAAAAATAAAGCGGAAACATTTTTAATCGGCGGCGCTTTAACGCCGAAAATTCTTAAATTAAAATTACCGAAAGTGGTTTGGTCTGAAGATTTTTTAAAAAAGAATGGAATTATAAAAGATATCGGCAGGCGCAGTATTGCTAAATTTAAATCGGAGATTAAAAAAGCGGGCACGATAGTATGGAACGGGCCGGTTGGCGATATTTATCAAAAACAATTCCAAAAAGGAACCGAAGAAATAGCCCGGGCCTTGGCGCGGAATAAAAAGGCGTTTACGGCGGTTGGCGGCGGAGAAACAGTAATGTTTTTAAAAAAATTGAAGCTGGACAAAAAGATGGATTTTATTTCCACCGGCGGCGGGGCGATGCTGGATTTTTTGGCGGGCAAGAAATTGCCCGGCATAGAAGCGTTAAAATGAAAACTTTTAAAAATACCGATAAAGCTATAAAGCGCCTGCTTTTAGCTAAAAAAAGAAACGAAAAAATCGGCATTTGGGGAGATTACGACCCGGACGGAATTCCCGGGGCTTTTATTGTATACCAGGCATTGTTAAAAGCTAGTTATAATTCTAAAAATTTAACAGTGGTTTTACCGGACCAGAAAAAATATGGTCGGAGCTTTCATCCATTTTATTTAAATTTTTTGAAAAGAAAAGGGGTTAGTTTAGTTATTGGAATAGATTTTGGAGGCGGTTCTGATTTTAATTCAATTAAAATCGCAAAAGAAAAAGGATTTGACATTATTATTTTAGACCATCATCCGCCAGGACCGAAAAAGCTACCGGCAATTTTAATTAACCCCAATCAAAAAGGAGACAGTTATCCTTTTAAAAATTGGTCTGGCGGCGGAGTGGCTTATAAGTTTTTTGAATTTTTCTATAAAACAATTGGGTTAAATCCTAAAATTTTAGAAGAATTATTAGACGCCTTTGCAATTTCCATGGTTGCGGATGGAATTAAAGAAGATGGGGTAAATGCCGGTTATTTAACCAGGGGCATTAATCTCATTAATAAAAAAGCGCGTTTAGGCATAAAAATGCTCTTAAAAGTTTCGCAAACCAAAAAAGTTTCAAAAAAAATAATGCTTTGGGGAGAAGATATTGATTATGTTTTACGAGCTTCCATTTACGGAAATAATCGGAGGAATAATTTATTTCAATTATTATTAAGCGAGGACTGTAAAAAAACTTTTTTGATTGCCAAAGATGTTAAAAAACGTTTAAAAGATTTTAAAAAGGCAGTTTCCAAAATTATTTTTCAAGGAATAGAAAAACATAAAAAAGAAAAGAATTTAAAAGCTTTAGTTATGATTACCAATACGAAAACTAGCCGAGCATTGGGTATGGCGGCACATAAATTGGTTGAAACCCTCAATGTCCCAGTTTTTCTTTTAAAAAGAAAGGGTAAATATTATAACGGGTCTGCTCGCGGAGGCGATAATAATAGTAATCCATTTAATGTTTTGGCGGGATTAAATTTTTCTTCAAAATTATTGATTAATTTTGGTGGACATAAAGGCGCGTCCGGTTTTCAGATTAAAAAAGAAAATATCCAAAAATTTGAAGCGGCTGTGAAAAATTATTTTTCTATATACCATTAAGCATTCGCACTCCCCGTTGGGGAAAATAATTTATGAAGCTCAATTCAAGAAAATATATAAAAATTCATAATCAGGAAAAAATCGGCAAGCACCGCCATTACGCTTATTTTTTGCCGAAGAATAATCAAGACGGAGTTTGCGATTCCTGGGAAGAATGCGCTAAAAAAGTTATCGGCGTAACTGGCGCCCGTTATCGCGGATTTTCGGATATTAAATCTGCGGAATACTGGTTGAAACAAGGCGCTGTTTATCAGGAAAGCCGGCAAAGGGAAAAGCCGAATTTATTGCCCGGTATTTATTTTGATGCCGGAACCGGCCGGGGGCAAGGAGTGGAAATCAGCGTTACTAATGAAAAAGGGGAGAATTTATTAAATAAAGTTATGCCCCGCAAAAAAATCAACCGGCACGAAAAACATTTAATTTTAAAACCGGTAACTAATAACTACGGAGAATTGCTGGCTTTGAGTTATGCCTTAAAATTAGCCGTTAAAACCGGAATTAAGAGGATTTTTGGGGATAGCCGGCTGATTATTGATTATTGGTCTCAAGGAAAAATCCGGCGCGCTCAAGTGGAATCCGCGACAGTCCGTTTAGCGGAAAATACGCGTAAATTAAGAATATCTTTTGAAAAATCAGGCGGAAAAGTGGAGTATGTTTCCGGAGACGACAACCCGGCGGATTTGGGGTTTCATCGGTAGGGTACTTGTTTTTTGTATTTGGATATGCTATACTATATATAGTGAGTGAGGATTTCAATTCCTCAGCGACGATATCGACTAAGGAATTAAAACCCCTTCGCTATTTGTAGCCAAAAACCCCGCAAGGGGTTTTTGGTTTTTATGCACTTGTCGCATTTTACTTTTCACTTTATAATATATTTGAGTGGTAGGAGAGCACTCACTAAATACAAATAGCATTTTGGAGGTCACCACTACCACTCATCCAAATACATCAAGTTTTGGCGTTTTTGGATGAGTGGTATTTTAATTTATGCGTTTTACTATAAAATCAACCGGTTTTGAATTGACGCCGGCATTACAGCAGGAATTGGAGAAAAAATTTATCGGTTTTGATAAATATCTTAAACGTTGGGATAAAGACGGCGCGGCGCTTTTGGAAATTGAAGTGGCGAAAACCACTAATCATCACAATAAGGGGCAGATATTTTATGCGGAAGCTAATTTACAGCTTCCGAACATAAAGTTAATAAGAATTGAAGAAAATAGCGATACCCCGCATTCCGCGATTGACGGATTAAGAAATCGATTGAAAAAAGATATTTTACGCCTAAAGGGCAAACTGGCAAAACGCCGCTAAATTATTTATAATAAGAGCACTCTTATTCATATTGATATGAGCATGCTTAATTTTTTATTTGACCCGGCAAAAAAATTGAAAAAACGGGTAGCCGAGATTAATGCTTTAGAAAAAGAAATCACCGTTTTAAATGACAGCCAGCTTAAAGAGGAAAGTAAGAAACTGCAGGAACAAGCCAGAAATGGAATTTCATTAGACGATTTATTGCCTAAGGCCTTTGCTTTGGCGAGAGAGGCGGCGAAAAGAACTCTTGGTCAGCGGCATTTTGACGTCCAGTTGATGGGCGGTATTGTTTTGCATCAGGGGAAAATCGCGGAAATGGCGACCGGCGAAGGAAAAACTTTGGCTTCCACCGCGCCGATTTATTTGAACGCTTTGGAAGGTAAGGGCGCGCACGTGGTAACCGTAAATGAATATCTTGCGAAAAGAGATGCAGTTTGGATGGGACAGATTTATCACGCGCTTGGATTAAGCGTGGCTTGCCTGGTGCATGAAGGCGCGTTGCTGTATGACCCGGCCCATATTGTTTTTGATGCCGAAAAGCTCGTGGACAAGGAACGTGATGTTACCGGAAGTTACCTGGTTCAAGAAGAATATCTCCGGCCTATTTCCAGGCAAGACGCTTATTTCGCGGATATTACTTACGGTACCAATCATGAATTTGGATTTGATTATTTAAGGGATAATTTGGCGCATTCAAAAGATTCGCAAACGCAGAAAAATAAGCGCAATTTTGCCGTTGTTGACGAGATTGACAGTATTTTAATTGACGAAGCGAGAACGCCGCTAATTATTTCCGCGCCGGATGCCGAATCCAGTGATGCTTATAGGGCATTTTCCCGAATCGCGGCGGCGCTTAAAAAAGACGAGGATTATCTGGTGGATGAAAAATTTCACTCGGTTGATATCACCGAATCCGGCATTGATAAGGTGGAAAAAGCGCTGAAAATAAAAAATATTTACGGGCCGGAACATTCCCGGCTGACGCATTATCTTCAGGAAAGTTTGAAAGCCCAGGCGCTTTTCAAGCGGGATAAGGACTATGTAGCCCAAAATAATGAAATTATAATCGTTGACCAGAACACCGGCCGGCTGATGCTTGGCCGGCGGTATTCCGGAGGTTTGCATCAGGCGATTGAGGCCAAAGAAGGCGTTCGGGTCCAGCAGGAATCCCGCACCTACGCCCAAATTACCATTCAGAATTATTTCCGGCTTTATAAAAAATTGGCGGGAATGACCGGTACGGCGCAGACCTCTGCGGAAGAATTTGATAAGGTGTACGATTTGCCGGTTGTTAGCATACCTACCAATAAGCCGCTGGCGCGCCAGGACCTGCCGGACTTGATTTATAAAAATCAAGACGCGAAATACCGCGCGGTTGCCGAAGACATTAAGAAAAGGCAAAAAGCCGGCCAGCCGGTGCTGGTAGGCACGATTTCTATTGAAAAAAATGAATTATTGTCGCGCTATTTGAATAGCGTCGGCGTGAAGCATGAAATTTTGAATGCTAAAAACCACGCGCGGGAAGGGGAAATTATCGCCCAAGCCGGAAAAGCGGGCGCGGTAACGCTGGCCACCAATATGGCGGGGAGGGGAGTGGATATTGTATTGGGAGGAAACCCACAGGATATTTTAGAAAGCGAAAAAGTGAAAAATCTCGGCGGTTTGCACGTGATTGGCACAGAACGGCACGATGCCCGTCGCATAGATAATCAGCTTCGCGGCCGTTCCGGCCGGCAGGGCGATCCCGGGCTGTCCCAATTCTTTTTATCCTTAGAAGACGATTTAATGCGGATTTTTGGCGGAGACAAAATTAAAAATTTAATGGAGCGGTTGGATGTTCCGGAAGATATGCCGATTGAATCTGGATTTGTTTCTAAGGCGGTTTCTCAGGCGCAATCTCGCGTGGAAGGATTTAATTTTGACGCCCGCAAGCATCTGCTGGATTATGACGATATTTTAAATAAACAGCGTGTTACTATTTATGAAAAACGGCAGAAATTCTTGGAAGAAAATTCCGCGCCGCAAATTTTATCCGCTTTGGATATGCTTTGGATGAATCATCTGGAAAATATGGAAGCGTTGCGGGAATCGGTGCGTCTGCGCGCTTACGGCCAGCATGAACCGTTAGTAGAATATCGGCGGGAAGGGCACCTATTGTTCCAGCAACTGTTAGCGGATTTTGATAAATGGTTAAGCGAAAATAAAGAGAATTTACAAAAAAATTTAAATGATAAAGTTCAAATGTCAAATCGAGCCAAAAATTCTAATGACCAAGTTATTAGAAATTTGCCATTAGGAATCAGCAATTTTCAATCTGGCAAGATTGGAAGAAATGACCCTTGTCCGTGCGGAGCGAAGGATAGTGGGGGACATTCTATTAAATACAAACGTTGTCATGGTAGCTAAAATGATATTATTGAAAGATAAAGCGAAGTCCCGCCAAAGCTTTAGCGACGGCGGACGGGAGCAGGAAAAAATATAAAAGGTGTCACATGATGCAGGGATAAAAAAAGGCCCCATCGCCGTAGCAATAGGGGAAGAACTGTGTGGGGTGACGGGATTGGTACCCGCACCTCTCGGCTTATCCGGTTTTTTTCTAGGAGTCGTTGCTCCACCGAGCGCTCTGCATCCGAGCCGCACCCCACACATTGTCAATAGTATAGCAAATCCACAGAATCTGTCAATAGCTAAAAAATGGCTTAAAATAAGGATAAATTAGCCCCGTGGCATTTAGCAAATTTCAAGAAGTAACAAAAGTGTCATGGGGCGTAGGGATAAGAAAAAAGCCCCGTTTGGTAAACGAGGCTACGGGCAATGATCTTAATCGGTTGAGTGTGGGCAAGACACGGCCAGACCCATAATTAGTCGGAAATGCTCACAGCAGACATAAGCAGTAAGATTATGCCTGACGGGATTTGGATCATCTGACATGATTTCTTCGCCGACTTTATGGGTAGCGGGGATTTTACAGATCGAGCAATATTCGCCCAGACAAGAAGCAGAAACGAAATGTGCCATAGCCATCCTCCCTATATGATATTGAAAGGTCTGGATTTAATATGGCAAATCCATGTGTATTAGTCAATAAGCTACTAAAAGTGTCATTGGAAATAAGGTAATTATTTGCTAAAATTAAATTATTATAATGTCTATAAAAATTATTAAAGATAATATCAGTATTGCCGAACTTAAGGAAATAGCTAAAGAAGAATTCGGCGATGTAATAAAAGCAGTCGTGGATGTAGAACAAGAGATTATGGCGGTGGGCGGCGAGCTTCATGCGGACGAAGAGGTATTGCTCATGGATAATAAAGGTTCTTTGCGCGAGAATACTTGGGGAATCAATCTTTACCTGGAAAAATCAGGAGATGATTTTATTGAGTTTGATTCTATGGTTAATATTAAACCGGCTTTCGGAAATCGCTCGCGAGGAGTGGAAAATGAGGAAATTCGGGAAAAAATCAAGAAAATAGTTAAAAAAATAGTCCCTCACCCTTGAAGCATTGATCCCTCACCCTTAAAGGATAGATATTTATAAAAATTTATGTGTATTTATAGTGAGTGTATGAAAATCAGTCGAAGTATTAATCAGCGGAGCATTGTATTTGCTTTCGCAATCCTTTAAGGGTGAGGGATGGATTATGTTTTGCGTCTATATATTAAGGTCAAAATTAGACAAAAGCTTTTATATCGGTTTTGCTGAAAATTTAAAAGAAAGATTAGCAAAACATAATAAAGGCCTGGTATTATCAACTAAAAATCTGCGGCCTATGGAATTAATCTACGCTGAAGCGTATAAATCTAAAAAAGACGCTCTTATTCGTGAAAAACGGCTGAAGCAATTTGCTAAGGGCTTTGCCTCTCTAAAGGGACGACTTAAATATTCCTTGATGCTTCAAGGGTGAGGGATGAGAAATTTTATTCATAAGGAGTTATCAGCTGGCGGGTGGCAGAAACTTTCTTTAAAAGAACAGTTGGGAAATATTGGCAGCGAGGTCTCGCGGGCGGCGCGGTGGCGGGGCAAAGATGAAAAATTATTTTGGGGGGCGGTGGAGCGGGGATTGGAACTTTTTGATTTAACGCTGGCGGATTCACGCTGGAAAGGGCGGCGTTGGGAAATTGCCCGCGCTCGCGAGGTATTTTGCGACGCAGTTTATGGAGGGAAGCTTTATAAAAGTTCATTGACGGAATTGATTCCGTATTTTGACCTATTTGCTTTAGCCGTTAAGCAAAAAATATAAAAAATGTCATGGAAAATAAAAATATAAAACTTATTTCTTTAAATACTTGGGCGGGCAGAGCATTGTACCCGCTGATGCATTTTTTTAGAAAATGGAAAGAAGATGTCGATATTTTTTGTCTTCAGGAGGTGCAAAATATTGACCAAAGAATCGCGGATGAACGGCATCCTGACGAGCATATTTGCGGACCGCTTTTTGATAAAATTTCATCGGAACTAAAAGATTTTGAGGGGTCATTTGCATTTTTTGACGATGATGCGCGGCGCATGAGCTTGGCTGTATTTATAAGGCGGGGATTGCCAGTAAAAACCGTAGAGGATTTTATCGTGTATAAGCCCGAACAACCGAAAGAAACGGGCAGTAGGATGTTAACTTCCCGTAAATTGCAATATATAACATTAGATTTAAATGGCAGAAAGCTTATTGTCATAAATTATCATGGATTATGGAATGGCGGCCCAAAAATAGACACTCCCGAGCGCATAGAGCAATCTAATAAAGTTAGCGAGTTTTTGAATAAATTTAACAGCTCTAAAATTTTATGCGGGGATTTTAATATTTTGCCGAACACGCAATCTATTAAAATATTAGAAAAAGGGATGCGTAATCTTATAAAAGAATACAATATTAGTTCTACGCGAACTCCTCTTTATAGGCATTATGAAAATTCTGATGAGCCCAATTTTGCGGATTATATATTATTAACGGATGATATCCATGTGAAAGATTTCAGAATTTTACCTGATATTGTTTCAGACCATTCGCCGCTATATTTAGAATTTTCTTTTTAATGCGGCGTATTAGGAAATGTCATGGAAAATAAAAAAGAATATCCGAAAACTGGAATAGCGGTGATGGTTATAAAAGAAAGCAAGGTGTTGCTTGGCAAGCGCAAGAACGCGCATGGGGCGGGCGATTATGCTTTTCCTGGCGGGAAGATTAGAGTGGTGGGAGTCCTTTAAAGAATGCGCGAAAAGAGAGACGATGGAAGAAACAGGCATAGAGATTCAGAATATCAGATTTCTTCGCCTCCTGAATTTCAAATTTTATGATAAACATTTTATTGATGTGGGTGTTGTCGTTGATTGGAAAAATGGAGAACCGAGGGTATTAGAACCGGAAAAATGCGAAGGATGGGATTGGTATGATATTGATAATTTGCCCAGTCCTTTATATAAAGGATGCGTTAGCGCTATTGAGGCGTTTAAGACAGGTAAAAATTATTTTGATGCATAAGGTAGAGAGGGGAAATAAAAAAAGTCGGCTGTATTTGCCGACTTAAAAACAATATTTAGGGGAAACTTCCGCTTTTTATTGATTCAATAAGAGCCATCACTTTTTTGTATCCCTTTTTGTCATCTTCCCAGAGCGCTTCTATGGTACTCTTTCCTGAAAGCTGGTTGTTTTTAGAGATGAGAAATTTAGGAATATATTTTTCGGTAATTAAGCCGGTTTCTGTCACCACCTCCATTACAGTTTTTAACCTGTTTAGAAATTGCTTTGTTTGCGCAAGATTGAGATACCGCACAATTAATTCTTCCGATACATCGCCAAATTCGTTCTGAATCATTTCTGCCATCCGTTGCGCAGATAAGCCACGTTTATAATAATATAGTTTAAGCCGTTTATCGGTTTCCGGAGAAATTTCTATGAATTTTGTTTTCCTTTGCTGGAAAAATAACTTAATCATTTGCCCCCCCAGTTTTTAAATGTGCTATTGTTATTTATGATAATTTATATAATAAATTTATGCAAGTCCTTGGTGATATAAAAATATGACAACTAGATTTGAAGAAATAAAATGTTTATTATATAATCCCTTTATCGGGATTTTTAATTATGAAGATAGATTCTAAATTAGTTCGCGATAAAATTCCAGAATATATCCGCAGTAAGGGTGGGAAACCGATTATGTATATTGCGGATGAAAAAGAATATCAGGAAAAGCTTAAAGAAAAATTAAAAGAAGAGGTTGAGGAATTTTTAAAAGCGGAAAATATGGAAGAAATGGCCGATGTTTTTGAGGTGATTACTGCAATTTTGGAAGATAAGAAATGGAGTATAGAACAAGTTGTGGAAGTTCAAAAAAAGAAGCGGGAAGAGCGCGGCGCATTTAAGGAAAGGATTATATTGGATGGATTCAATTGACTTTTTTAGCTTGACTTTTTTAGCTTGACTTTTTTTAACTGTCTGATAGTATGTTGATTAGTACCGTTTTTAACATAAAAGGAGAGATTTATGCCCGGCATTAATCCTGAAAAAATCAGTGTGCTAGTCGCGTTTGGGGGAGTTTTTCTTCTCGGTGTCATTGGTTTTATTTTTACATGGTTTTCCAATTTTAGAAAGACGGGTCTTGATATAGATTCTTTAAGCGAGGCCGAGAGAAACATTTATAGTGAAGCGCAAAAAATGTTAGACAATGGCACAAACTCAATTGAGTTTTTTGAGAAATTTTTTAGAGTGGATGGTATGTTGCGAATGTTGTGGATTTCTGAAAAAAAAGGGGGAAAAATTGTTTCATTACCAATTTATAAGTGGTTGCAACACCAACTTGCTGTAATGCGCAAGACAGAATTAAAAGAATTTGAGAAAAAAATTCAGAAATAATTAAGAAGATAGATATTTATAAAAAGTCGCGCAAGCGGCTTTTTTTGCATTCAGTTAATTACAACATAATTTAATTGCAAGTGCAGACCCCGCTGGAATTTGGCTGGTTGGCACAAGTGCCTAAGTTGCCGTCGGATTTGACGCAGGCGACTTTGCCGGTGCCGTCACCGGAAATGCCGCCAATTTTTATTTCACCGCTTAAATTTAAATCCTGCCAGCGGGTGGCGGACTGTCCGATATCGTAACTATTATCGGAACCAGGCACTAAATCAGAATCAAAGGTGGCGGCGCTGACCCTGGCGACTGCCGAGGAAATAGTTTTAGAAAATGCTTGCTGGGGGTTTTGAGTGTTGTAACTCATCGTCAAATCCAATTGCACCGAGTCATGGCCGGGAAAATTGGAAAGCCGGGTAAATCTTAAATCATTAACGATAACATTATTGGTAGTTAGGGCAGAGGGCTCATTAGTTCCTTCCCGTAAATAAATTTTATTGGAACTTAGGTAAATTAGCGACGGGTCTTTTGCCTGGGCGCTCATCCTTAAAGTCAGCGAAGATATTGGAGCGCCGGCGGCAATGTCCACTGAACTGGATTCGCGGATAAGCCGCTGGATATTTTGAAGCGCGAAGTTAAGCTGTTGATTGACTTCCGTCGAAGCGGTCTGCCTGACTTGCACTTTAGTAACGGTAATTAGAATTGTTACGAAAAGAAAACTGATGGCCCCGATTAAAGCCGAATAAATCAGCACTTCAAATAAAGTAAAACCGCTTTTATTGGAATTAAACATATATTAAAATTATACACCCGTGGGGTCGGTAAACAAAATTAGGATAGTTTTTAAAATTATTTTTAAATCCAGCCCCAATGACCGGTTTTTTACATAATAGCTGTCAAATTCTATTTCTTTCAGGAATGGCAAGCTGGAAGCGCCGTTGACTTGGGATAAGCCGGTAACGCCGGCTTTGGCCAATATCAAATTTTTATATTCTTCCGGATATAAACTGATTTCTTCCGGTTCATGCGGGCGGGGCCCGACCAGCGACAATTCTCCTTTTAAAACATTAATCAGCTGGGGAAATTCGTCAATTCTGAACTTTCTTAATATCTTTCCCGTCCGGGTCAGGCGCGGGTCATTTTTAATTTTGAAAAACGGGCCGTCCCGGCGTTCGTTTAAATGAGCCAAGTTCTTTTTTAAGAAATGAGCGCCGTCTTTCATGGAGCGGAATTTATATATTTTGATTATTCTACCTTGGCTGATTCTGTCCAGTTTTATCAAAACCGGCCCCGAGGAATTTAACTTAATAGCGATAGCAATGAACGGCCAAAACGGCGCTATGGCGATAAGCCCCGCCGCGCTTATAAAAACATCAGTGAGCTGTTTCAAAATTCGGTAAGCCATTATACAATTATATCATTATGAAAGTTGCTTTAGCGCACGATTATCTGAATCAATATGGCGGAGCGGAAAGGGTTTTGGAAGTTTTCTGCGAGATTTTTCCGGAAGCCCCGATTTACACGCTTTTTTATGACGAAGAAAAGACCTTGGGAAAATTTCGTGGCAGAGAAATCAAAACCAGTTTTTTAAATAAAGAAATCGTCATTAAAAATCACCATCTATTTATACCCCTGATGCCGTTTGCGGCCGCCCAGCTTAATTTGGGTTCAGAATATGACTTAGTTTTATCTTCCAGCGCCGGTTATGGCAAGGGTATAAGCTATGGGAGTAAAACTGCGCATATCAGTTATTGCCATACTCCTTTGAGATATGCTTGGGAATTTGATGAGTATTTAGATTGGCATCCAATTTTAAAGCTGGCAACTTCTTCTGTTGCTTGGTATTTGCGTTACTGGGATTATTCTGCCGGCCAGAAACCCGATGCCTTAATTGCCAATTCCCGCCATATCGCCTCTAAAATTCAAAAGTATTATAATCGCCAGTCGGAAGTTTTATATCCGCCGGTAGACCTGAAAACTTTTTATCGGGACAAAAAAATCCAAAAAGCCGGTTATTTCCTCGCGGCGGGAAGATTATTAAAATATAAAAGATTTGATTTAGTCATAGACGCTTTTAATAAAATGAAACTGCCTCTTTTGATTGTCGGCGGCGGTCCGGAAGTCGTTAATTTGCGGCGGATGGCAAAATCGTCTAAAATAAATTTTTTGCCGTTTGCCAATGATGAACGTCTGCGGGTTCTTTATAACGGCGCCGGAGCGCTGATTTTTCCTCAAGAGGAAGATTTCGGATTGGTGGCGGCGGAAGCGCAAGCCTGCGGCACGCCGGTAATCGCTTTTTCGCAAGGCGGCGCGAAAGAAATAGCGGAAGAAGGTAAAACCGGAATTTTCTTTCATCATCAGAATGCTGAAGACTTGATAGCGGCGGTTAAAAAATTCTTACTGAGCAAATTTGACGAAGATTATATACGCAATTCCGCGAAACGGTTTTCCAAAGAAAAATTTAAAAATAAAATTTTAAAAATAGTAAGTAATGCCATTATTGCTTAATTGGAAATTATACTGTAACATTAAAGCAGTTTCTTGAATGGGGGATTTTTGAAATGGCGCGGAAAAAGAAAAACGGCAATTCAAAGAAAAGATTGATAGAAGAGGACAAAATAGACCTTGCTATATTTAGGGCTCGGAGAAATCAGCGCTCATTTCTTTGGGGAGCGGCATCGGTAAGAAAATTGACCGCTAAAGAAAAGCGGATGATTAAAAGGAGCAAAAAAGCTATTGAATCAGGTAAGTTAAGCAAATTAAAATTATCGTCAAAGAACCGGATTTAATTGAGGGGTGGGACTAAACGCCTCGCATAGCGGGGCTTTTTTATTGGCTGGTTTTAGGGTAAAATCCATTCATCATGGCTTTAGAAAATATCCGTAATTTTTGCATTATTGCGCACGTAGACCACGGCAAATCAACGTTGGCTGACCGGTTTTTGGAAATTACCGGAACAGTGGAGAAACGGCGGATGAAAGAGCAGTATTTAGACCAGCTGGAACTGGAAAGAGAACGGGGCATTACAATTAAGATGGCTCCAGTACGTATGACTTATATCCTAAACGCCACATCTTATACCCTAAACTTAATTGATACGCCTGGCCACACGGATTTTTCTTATGAAGTGTCTCGCGCGCTGGCGGCAGTGGAAGGCGCTATATTATTAGTGGATGCCACGCAGGGAATTCAGGCGCAAACTTTAGCGGTATTCAACGCGGCAAAAAAATCTGGCTTAACCGTAATCGGCGCAGTTAATAAGATTGATTTAAAATCGGATTCGCTTGGAGAAGTGATAAAAAGCGTTGCGGAATTGCTCGGCGTTCCGGAAGAAGAAATTTTTAAGGTATCCGGAAAAACTGGCGAGGGAGTGGAAGATTTGTTAAAAGCGGTTATAGAACAGATGCCTTCTCCGACAGAGGCGAAGAAAATTTTCCAAGCGTTAATTTTTGATAGTTTTTACCATGAGCATAAAGGTATTGTGGCGGCGGCGCGGGTTTTTAGCGGAAATTTAAATTCCGGCGACGATGCTTATTTAATCGCAACTAACACCGCATTTAAAGTTAAAGAATTGGGGCATTTTTCTCCCGAATTAAAATCAGACGCAAAATTGGAAAGCGGCCAAATCGGCTATATCGCTACCGGATTGAAAAATCCGGATTTACTGAAAATCGGCGACACCATTATTAACGCTGATTTGCGCAGATTTTTTACGCGGATAAACGCAGATAATATCCGCGAGAATCCGCGTTTTGATCCGCGAGAATCCGCGTCTTTGGCTTTGCCCGGCTACCAGGAGCCTCAACCGGTGGTTTTTGTTTCTTTTTATCCCGACGATAACGATGATTACGAAAATTTAAAAAACGATTTGGAAAAATTAAAATTAAACGATTCGGCGCTGAAATTCGAGCCGGACTTCAACGAGTTTTTAGGCAGGGGATTTAAAACCGGATTTTTGGGCCGTTTGCATTTTGAAATTACCGCCGAGCGGTTAGAAAAAGAATTTCACATAAAAACCGTTCACAGCTTCCCATCGGTTTCTTATAAAGTGAAAACGGCTGGCAACAAATGGATTTTTGTTAATAATCCGAAAGATTTTCCCGCTGATTATTCAGAGGCGATGGAACCAGTCGCAAAACTGGAAATTATCGCTCCGGAACAATATATGGGCGCGGTAATCCAGCTTCAAAGGAATTTCCGCTTAAAAAATATAGAGACCAAGAATTTCGGCAATAAAAGCATTTTAATATCCGCTGAATTGCCTTTAGTTGATTTAATAAGCAATTTTGACGACCAATTAAAATCGGTCTCTGCCGGGTACGCTTCTTTAAGCTATGAAATTTCCGGATTTCAGAAAACCGAAGCGGCAAAATTGGAAATTTTAGTTGCCGGACAAATCGTCAGCGGGCTGACCAGAATCGTCCATAAAGGTGATTTAGAGCGCGAAGCGCGGAAGACCGTTGAACGGCTTAAGGATTTGCTTCCCCGCCAGCAATTTTTGCAGGCGATTCAGGCAATGAGCGGGGGACGGATTATTGCCAGAGAAAACATACCGGCAATGAAAAAACTGCTCGGCAATTTCGGGAAAACCGGCGGCGATCGCACCAGAAAAATGAAATTATGGAAAAAACAAAAACGCGGCAAGGGCAAACTCAAAGAACTGGCGTCTAAAACTAAGATTCACATTCCGGCTAATGTATTTAAAGAATTACTAAATAAATAATGTTATTATTACGGGATGAAACGGGTACTAACCATAATTTTGTTTCTTATTTTAGCGACACTTTCGGCGCAGTTTTACAAATTGTATATCATAAACCGAAAATTAAGCGGCGAACTGTTTTCCGCGAAAGAAAAGGTTTCCGGCTTTTTGGAAGAAAATAAAAAATTGCAGGCCGATTTGGAATATTTTGCCGTTCCGGAAAATCTGGAAAAAGAGCTTCGAGGGCAGTTTAATTACAAAAAACCGGGCGAAAAATTAATTATAGCGGTGCCGCCTAAAAGCACGACTACCGTTACTACAGAATTATGACTTATAAACAATCTATCGCTTTATTTACTGCTTTTATCATGGGGGGGCTAGGAATACTTGGTTTGACCAGGCAGGGTTTTTATCCGGTTGCGATTGTCGGCTTTGACGTAATTACCGCGCGTTCTTTAGAAAAAGATTTTTCGTCCGCCTATATTTATTATCAAAAGGCAGCGGCAACTTACGGCGCTAATCCGGAATTGATTGCCCAGCCGGAATCCCGGCTGGAAATTAAAAGAGCGGCGCTGGATAATCTTATTTTGAATGCAATGATATATCAAGAAATAAACTTCCGATTGAAAGGGGATTTAGGAAAGATTGCCGAGCAAAAACTGGCTCAGTTTGAGAATAACGTCAATCTCAAAGAATCAGCAAAAACGCTTTACGGGCTGGAATTTTCCGATTTTAAAAAACAGGTCTTACTGCCGCAGTCCTATAAGGAAATTTTGGAAGGGAGATTGTT
Organism: Candidatus Harrisonbacteria bacterium RIFCSPHIGHO2_02_FULL_42_16; assembly: GCA_001818695.1. Classification (GTDB taxonomy): domain Bacteria; phylum Patescibacteriota; class Minisyncoccia; order UBA6257; family 02-FULL-45-10c; genus 2-02-FULL-42-16. The sequence goes on from MHJG01000003.1 coordinate 20,441, forward strand.
TTTGGAAAATAAAAATCTTAATGATTGGCTGGCGAAAAAACGGGAATCGAAAAGAGTGCTTATTTTGTCGCCGGAATTTGAGTGGCAAAACGGCTTGTTAACGGTTAAAAAATAGTGTTTTATAAGTGAATCTGCGGGCGTAGTATAGCCCCGACGCATATATTATAAATATAGATATTGAAGTCGGGGAGCCGACTTCGCCAGAGGCGAACGTCGGCTTGGTAGTGCGGCAGCTTCCCAAGCCGAGCAGTGAAAATGCGAGTGAGTATGCAGATGTCGTATAGTGGCAGTACATAACCTTCCCAAGGTTAGAGCGTGGGTTCGATTCCCATCATCTGCTCCAGAAGTTGTATTTTTAATGTATTTTTGATACGCTAATTTTAGAATGCTTGATAACTTAGAATTTAGGAGGCAGCTATGCTTGGATTTTGGGAAACGAAACTACGGAATAAAAGTATATTTTTATACGGCTTTTCGCCGTTTTTGGAAGAAGCCGGAACCTTGCTTTTGGCCGCAAAACATCTTTGGCATCCGTGGTCAGTTAAGCGCGCAGAGGAGATGGTAAAAATTTCTTACACATTAAAAGACCGCGCTAAAATGTTAAGAGAAAATGGCTTAGCGTGGGCAAGTAATGCATCAGAGTTCGGAGAAGACCCGGCTTATCTTTTGTCCACGTCTGTTTATCAGCGATATCACAGTAATGATACAAAAATAATGCCTTGTCCTGAAGCCGCGCCGTATATGGCGTCAGCGGCGACTAAGATTCTTTTTAATATTCTTCCGACGTTTAAAAAACTTGAAGAACTATCGTATGAAGAAAAAGGTTGGGTTAGGTGGCTTTCCGAAATAATTGAGACCCTGATGGAATCTCCTTACACCAATTCCGTGCTTGAAATTTCGGATAATATGACGAGAGCCATAGGCGCTCACGCAATTTTAATTGAGTGTGAGGGCTTAGCATATACGCAGGCGACCATAGAAAACAGTTTTAATCTGAAGAATAAAAGCCCAAAACGAAAAAAGAAATCACGTCTTTCCGATGCCGAATTAAGAAAGTTAGCTTTCGAAATCGGTATGTCGTTTGAGGCAGTAAAAGAAGTATTTGAAACCAAATCCTCTTCTTGGTGGAATCAAGCGACAAAGTATAAAAATCAGGCCCAAGCGCAACGAGAATTATTTTTATCCTCTGTCTCCGCGAAAGATCAGATTAAGGAAGGAATTAGAGTTGCGTGGAATCCGGGTATGGTTACACAAAACAGCCATCCTGAATGTTGGAGTGAAAAAACACTCACTAAATCAGAGAACATCATAAAAACTTTTATTTCTATGTTTCTCTTTTTTGTTGAAAATGAAAAATCAGAAAATCTCGGCAATACTTTACAGATTGCCGTAAAAAATGTTGGATTAATTTAAATTATCAAAAACTCAGTAATTTCACTGAGTTTTTTAATTTTATTATTCAACCGTTACTGCGCCGAAATAACTCGGATTTAAGTGGTCATGATATTTCCATTCTCCCGGAATATCAAATTTGAAAGACCATGATTCCCCGGGCAAAACGCCTTTGCAGGCGTCAAAGGTGCTTCCGAGGCATCCGCCGATGGTCGGATAAACTTTGTGGGTGGGATGCATGGCGGAGGCGGGCCAAACCGAACGACTGCTGTTATTTTTAAAAGTAACCATCATTCCTTTTTTAACCGTTAAGGTCTTGGACGCGAATCCGCTGTCGGTATAAGTAATTGTTTGCGTGGATGCCGTTAAATCTTCGTCGGCCGATTCATTTGGCGACGTTGTCGGCGCCTGTAATTGTTGGTTATTCCAAAACCAGTAGGCCGCGACAACGGCTAACGCCGCGCCTGACCAAATTATTTTTTTAATCATAAACTTATTTAATTTATTTTTTTTACGACCTTTAGTGGAGAGGATTCTGTTATAAGAGCGATAGCGCCGGCTAACAGGCCGATGTCCCTAACTGTTATATCGGTTATGCCGCTGGTAATCAAGACGGTGATAATATGGGCCACGGCGGCAAGCGCCACCAGCCAGGTCCATAAATTTGTTAAAAGCAATACTCCAATAATAGCATCCAGCGCCGCAGTTCCCAGCATTGCTTGCTCAACTGGAATTGGCAGTAATTTTGCCGCCCAGGGCTGAAGATAGCCGCCCCACGCTTCCGGCTCCATAAAAATCATTATTCCTATCCAAAGGAAAGTTATTCCTAATCCGATTCGCAGGATATGGAAAGATAATTTATCCGTTTTTATCATATAAATATAATAGCAAAATTATGCTGTTGATTGAATTAAACGTCGCTTAAAACTAAATTTATTTTTGTTTCCTCATATCCCTTATTCGTGAGAATAAGGGATATGAGGAATTTGAATATTGCAATAGTTTGTGATATTCTGATTAAATTATAAAAACGATGGAAAAAATTTTGAAAGCGGTAGCGAATAAAAGAAGATTATTAATCTTAAAATTATTGATGAAAAACAGAGAAATGAATGTAGCGGAAATTTCTGAAAATATCCAATTATCTTTTAAGTCCACTTCCAGGCATTTATCTCAGCTGTCGGGATTGGATATTGTTAATAAAGATCAAAAAGGTCTTTTTGTATATTACAGTATATCTAAAAAACATCTGCCGTTAGTCAAATTTGTTTTTTCTTATACCCCTTATTCTCACGAATAAGGGGTATAAGAAAATGCCACCTTAGCTCAGTTGGCAGAGCAGTGCTTTCGTAAAGCAAAGGTCCCCGGTTCAATCCCGGGAGGTGGCTCCAAATGTATGGAAAAACCGTTTAAAGAATTGACTGGTAAATATGACAAAGGCCACGCTCATATTTCTATCCATCCGGGTGTGGGAGGAGAAGACGCTAAGGACTGGGCGAATATGCTTTTGAATATGTATGTAAAATACGCGCAGAAACGGGGATGGAAAATTGCGCTGATTGACGAGCGAGCGATTGATATAAGAGGGGAATATGCTTATGGTACGCTTCAAAACGAGGCCGGAGTGCACCGTTTGGTTCGGATTTCGCCGTTTGATTCCAAACAGCTCCGCCACACCTCTTTTGCTTTGGTGGAAGTTTTGCCGGAGTTGCCGGAATTGGAGGCAAAAAATTTAGTTATACCGCCGGAGGATTTAAAAGTGGAATTGTCGCGTTCCAGCGGGCCGGGCGGCCAGAATGTCAATAAGCGGGAAACTGCAGTGCGGGTGGTGCATTTGCCGACCGGTATTGCGGCGGCATCGCAGGCGGAGCGCGGCCAGTCCCAAAATAAAGAAAAAGCGCTGGCGCTTCTTAAGTCCAAACTTTTTAAGCTGATGGAACAGCGGCAGGAAAAAGAAATTTCCAAATTGCGGACTAAAGTTACTCCCGAGTGGGGGCATCAGATCCGTTCTTATGTTCTGCATCCTTACCAGCAGGTAAAAGACCACCGCACCGGCGCGGTCAGCCATCAGCCGGAAAAAGTATTGAACGGCGATCTTGATAAATTCATCAATGCCGAGCTACAATTACAATAACGATTCAAACCAGCAAATAACATCCTAATCTACAAACTGCATGCGAATGGCTTACAAATAGCCACATCTAAACTAATTTTGTAGATTTGGATAATAATTTGTAGATTAGAATCGGTCATATATGATTAGTTTCCAAAACGTATCTAAAATTTATAACAGCCATTTGACGGCTCTGGAAAATATCGGTTTTACCATCAATCCGGGAGAATTCGTTTCCATAGTGGGAAGAAACGGGGCTGGAAAATCTACCATTATCAAGCTTTTGATAGGCGAAGAAAAACCGACTAAGGGTAGAGTTATTTTCGGGCCCTATGAAGTGAATAAGCTTAAGCCGGCGGAATTGCCGGCCCTACGTTCGCAGATAGGGATAGTTTTTCAGGATTTTCGTTTGCTTTCGGTTAAAAATGCTTATGAAAATATCGCTTTCGCGTTGGAAGTGGAAGGCCGGCCGCAATCGGAAATTGAAGAATTTGTTCCTCAAATTTTAGATATGGTCGGCTTGGCGCATCGGGCATATAATTTTCCCCACGAACTTTCCGGCGGTGAAAAACAGCGCGTGGCAATAGCCAGAGCGATGATTAACCGGCCGGCGGTTGTGGTGGCGGATGAGCCAACGGGTAATTTAGACCCGATTCATACCGCCGACATCATAAAATTACTTCTTAAAATAAATTCTTTGGGAACTACGGTCATATTGGTTACTCACAATAAAGAAGTGGTTAACCATCTTAATCGGCGTGTCATCAGCTTGGATAATGGTAGAATTATAAGAGATGAAGAGAATGGGAAATATGTCCTGGCGTAAATAGCGATTCAAATCTACAAATAACATCCGAATCTACAAACAGTATGCGAATGGTTTATAAATTAGTCATATCTAAATAAACTTTGTAGATTTGGATAAAAGTTTGTGGGTTCGTATCGGTCAATGGCTACAACTTTATATCGCATAATTAAATATGGTATTCAGAGTTTTTTGCGGCACGGCTGGCTGTCCATAGCGACTATCGCGGTTATCATGCTGGCGCTTTTTGTTTTTTTGAATCTTATTCTTTTTAATATGATGGCAAAAAACGCCATTAATATTCTTAGGGATAAAATAGATATTAATGTTTATTTCAATAATAATGTTTCCGAAGATGATATTTTAAAGGTTAAAAGGTCCGTGGAAAGTTTGGCGGAAGTAAAGAATGTCCAGTATGTTTCTCGAAGTGAGGCCCTGTCCGTTTTTCAAAAACGTCACCAAGACGACGACACGATTGTTCAGGCGCTGGAAGTGCTGGAAGAAAATCCTTTATCCGCCTCGCTTAATATAAAAGCCAACGATCCCAGCGATTATCCGATAATCTCCGCTTATCTTAATAATGAAAATCTTGCCGGACTGGTAGACCAGGTAACTTATAATCAAAATAAATTGGTTATCAACCGATTGGCGACTATTGTCAATACTTTTCAAACCGTTGGAATTGCTTTAACCGTAATTTTAACTATTATCTCAATTTTAGTGGCCCTCAATACGATAATGCTTACTATTTATTCCACTCGCGATGAAATAGGAATTATGCGGCTGGTGGGCGCGCCTAATAAATTTATTCGCGGTCCCTACATAGTTCAGGGAATGATTTATGGGATTATAGCCGCTTTTTTAAGTATTTTGCTTATTGCCCCGCTTATTTCCATTGCTTCGCCCTATATAAAAGTGCTTATGCCGGAAACGGATATTCAGCAGTATTTTTACGGGCATTTATTTATTTTATTGCTGTATCAGCTGATTTTCGGCATAGCGATAGGCGCGCTCTCCAGCATTATCGCGGTTCGGAAATATATGAAAATATAAAATCCACCTTAGGGCGGATTTTATATTTAAATAAATAAATACAGCAAACTGCTTCCAACCATTCCGATAATCATTACCCAGACAATTACATGAGTAATGATTTTTTTAAAGTTTTTATTCATAACGCCAAATTGTTCCGGGACAAGGAATCGAACCTCGATTTCATGGTTCAGAGCCATGCGTCCGACCATTAGACGATCCCGGAATATTTATATATTATTATAATCTAAATATGTTACAATATAAAGCATGGTAAGAAAATTTTCAGATATTAATCCAACTAGAAATTCGGGCGGCAGGGAATACCCTTCTGATTTGCCGAAACCGGAATCCGCAACGGAAAAATTAAAAAATTTCTTTTGTAGAAATTTAGCCGGTTGGCTGGCATTGCTGATTATTTTAGCGCTAGTTTGGAAATTATTGGTGTTTTTTAACGTCCTGCCTTCATCAACTTTTCCGAAAGTTGATAGGGAAAAATGGCAGGCGGTTTTTTTGAATAACGGCCAGTCCTATTTCGGCCATCTTCAGGAAGTTAATCGGGAATACGCCATATTAAAGGATATTTATTATCTAAGAGTGCCTGACCAGCAATCAGCCGAACCGCAATCTAATATTAATCTTGTTAAGCTTGGCAGTGAATTGCACGGTCCGGAAGACATAATGTATATTCCTAAAAATCAGATTAGTTTTTGGGAAAATATGAGAGCGGATTCAGCAGTGGTGAAAGTCATTACTTCGCAGAAATAAGCGTATTTACGCGTTAAATTAATACCCCGTATAATACGGGGTATTAATTTAATTTGTCAATATGATTTTGTGGATAACTTCAATGATGTGGATAACTGCCTAACATAATATACTATACTTTTTGCTAAAATTATTATGTCCGTTTGAAAGCGGATTGGCGCCAGAAAAAAGAAATTATGAAGAAAAGTGGCGCGTCAAAAAGAATCAAGTTGTTCTTATTTTTTAGCATTTTTACGCTAAGGTTATTTTTTGTTGAGCCAAGTTACGCGAAAAGCGAATTGCCCGATTTTCAATTTAAAAAATTTAGCAATCAGGTAGGGCAATTTATAACCGTTTCCCAAAATTATTTCAAAAATTCATTGGAATATTATTCCCAAATTCATGAAAATAATAAGGTGGTTTTGGCTTCTTTTGTTAAAGAAATATCAAACAAATTAAATGCCATTGCGTTAAAAAATAAAGATAAAAATGTTTTATTGGGCTTAGCTTTTGAAACAGCTCCATCAAGAAATTTCAGTCAGGAAATAGGGGAGGGGGTTTTGAAAAATACCCAGTTAATTTTTGAAGAGGGCAGTAGGTTGTTGGATTCGGCAATGCCAGCCTCTAATTTTATTAAGCCAAAAGAAAGAATTCCTTTCGCGCCCCAAGCATCTCCGCCGCTTATAACCGAAGCGCAAAAAGAATTCATTGTAAAACTTTACGAAAAATTAAAGGACGTTGATGTTGGCTCCCTATTTTCTTTCGAAAAAAAAGCGGTAGAAGACGAAGAGACCATTAATCGTTTGGCGGAAATTATTTCCGCTAAATTGCCGCAAGTTCAGCAAGTAATAAAAGAGGTGCGGACGGAAAAAGAAATAAAAATTGAGACCAAAGAAACCCAGGTTATTTTAAATGACCAAAAGATTAACGAATTGCAGGCGTCGCTGGTTCAGCTCCAACAAACCCAAGAAACCAACCGCCAGAATCTATTTAACACTATCGCCTTATCCAACAGAATCAACACCTTAAAAGGCGTTACCATTACCGAACCGATTTTTTCCTCCGGCGCCATCACTGATTCGGATATTCCGGACACCATCACCGTCTCCAACTATATACCCTTGGGCGGAGGCACCTTTACCGGCAGTACCACCGTGGCCGGCAATTTTCATGTCAGCGGAGTTCTTAATGCCTCTTCCACTTTATTAGCTAATGGACTTTCTACTCTGACTGGCGGATTTATTTCTTCGGCTTCTTCCACCATAGCTGGTTCATTGCAAATATCCGGGCCAATTCAGGCCTCGTCATCAGCGACTATTGCCAATACTTTGGGAGTGAGCGGCCTTTCTACTTTGGCAGGATTCATCTCTACGGCCTCTTCAACAATTTCCAATTCTCTCCAATTAGCCGGCCCATTATCCGCCTCTTCCACTCTTCAGGTCAGCGGCAATTCCGTATTCTACGGCAATCTTGGCATCGGCACCACTTCTCCATCTCAATTATTTTCCGTTCAAGGCAATGCTTTCTTATCGGGCAGTTTAATAAATGTGGCGAATATCACCGCTACTGGCACTATTACCACAGTCAATGCCTCTACCACCGGAATGTTGACTGTTGGTAACGGAGCGATTGTTACAGGGTCTTCCACCATAGCCGGTCCATTACAAATATCCGGGCCAATTCAGGCCTCGTCATCGGCAACTATCGCTTCCACTTTGGGAGTGAGCGGCCTTTCTACTCTGTCAGGATTTATCTCCACGGCCTCTTCAACAATTTCCAATTCTCTCCAATTAGCCGGCCCATTATCCGCCTCTTCCACTCTTCAGGTCAGCGGCAATTCCGTATTCTACGGCAATCTTGGCATCGGCACCACTTCTCCATCTCAATTATTTTCCGTTCAAGGCAATGCTTTCTTATCGGGCAGTTTAATAAATGTGGCGAATATCACCGCTACTGGCACTATTACCACAGTCAATGCCTCTACCACCGGAATGTTGACTGTTGGTAACGGAGCGATTGTTACAGGGTCTTCCACCATAGCCGGTCCATTACAAATATCCGGGCCAATTCAGGCCTCGTCATCGGCAACTATCGCTTCCACTTTGGGAGTGAGCGGCCTTTCTACTCTGTCAGGATTTATCTCCACGGCCTCTTCAACAATTTCCAATTCTCTCCAATTATCCGGCCCATTATCCGCTTCCTCCACGTTAACGGTCGGAGGCAACTCTATATTTAGTGGATTTATCTCCACCGCTTCCTCAACATTTTCCTCCAATCTGCTGGTGAGCGGAGTATTGAACGCTTCTTCCACGATTTTTGCTTCCAACGGATTATCTTTAATAAGCGGAAATCTGGGCATTGGCACTACTTCTCCATCTCAATTATTTTCCGTTCAAGGCAACGCTTTCTTATCAGGTAGTTTAATAAATGTCGCCAATATTACCGCTACCGGCACCCTTACCGTCAGAGGTTCTGCGACTTCAACGGTTAACCAGGCATTGGGAATCGGCCCCACTACCACGCCGGAAGCTATGCTCACCGTGATGGCGCGCGGCCGAGCATTATTAGGCCGTATTTTTGAGGTTGCTGGAAATACTACCGCTACCAGGCATTCGCTTTTTACCGTGTATGAAAGCGGAAGAATAGATGTCGGAGGGCTTTCCGCGACCTCCACGGATTATTCTTCGTTAAGGAATCGTCTGACGATTTTCTCCGGCGGCGAGCGAAAACTCCAGCTTTTGAATACCGGTTCGCTTTTGGTTGGCAATACTGCCACTACCGGACGGGCGTATGCCTTTTCCGTTGCCGGTTCGGTAAATATTGCCGGTTCTCTCCAGTTTGGCAAAAAAAATGCTTACTTGAATTTCCTTTCGTCTGACGGCACCGTAAAATCCAATCAGAAAATCAGCGATACTGCCGGTAGTTTTACGGCAACTTTAGATATTAATGATAATTTTGGAATGAGCGTTGCCAATATCGGCGACTTAGACGGGGATGGCGTAACTGATTTGGTAGCAGGCGCTCATAAAGATGATGACGGCTTTACTGACCGTGGCGCCATTTATGTTCTTTTTATGAATCCTGCCGGCACAGTTAAATCATTTCAAAAAACGAGTAATAGTTTTGGCGGTTATACTCTTGCCAATAATGATGAATTTGGAGTTTCTGTTGCCGCTATCGGCGATTTAAACGGCGACGGCGTAACTGATTTGGCAGTAGGCGCTCATGCGGATAATGACGGCAATGCCGATGGCGGCGCTGTCTATATTTTATTTATGAATCCTGCCGGCACGGTTAAGTCCGCCCAAAAAATCAGCAGTACTGCCGGAAGTTTAGGAGTAACAATGGACACCAGCGATAATTTTGGGCAAAGCATTGCTAATATCGGCGATTTAGACGGAGACGGCGTGACTGATATTGCGGTGGGAGCTTTCGTGGATGACGACGGCAATACTGATGGCGGCGCTGTCTATATTCTTTTTATGAATCCGGACGGTACGGTCAAGTCCAACCAGAAAATTAGCAGTACTGCCGGCGGTTTGGGAGTAACTATGGATACCGACGATCAATTTGGGCAGGATATTGCTTCTCTCGGCGACTTAGACGGCGACGGCGTAACTGACTTGGTAGTAGGCGCTCATCAAGATGACGATGGCAATACTGATGGCGGCGCTGCCTATATTCTTTTTATGAATCCTGATGGTACGGTCAAGTCCAATCAAAAAATCAGCAGTACTGCCGGAAATTTTGGCACAACGCTGGTCGCGACCGATAGTTTTGGGTATAGCGTTGCTTCTCTCGGCGATTTAGACGGAGATAGCGTTAAAGATATTGTGGTAGGCGCTCGTTTGGATAACGATGGCAATACTGATGGCGGCGCTGTCTATATTCTTTTTATGAATCCTAACGGCACGGTTAAGTCCAAGCAAAAAATTAGCAGTACTGCTGGCGGTTTGGGAGTAACAATGGATACTGGCGATCAATTTGGAGTAAGCATTGCTTCTGTTGGCGATTTGGACGGAGACGGCATAACCGATATCGCGGTAGGTGCTCCGGAAGACGACGACGAAGATGCCGGCAGCGGCGCTATTTATATTCTTTTTATGAATGACACTTCTACGTTTAAGTTTTCAATTCAAAATAATAATGCTACTGGCACTCTTTTGACTCTGGCTAATATTGGCACGGCTACTAATACGGCTGCTCGGTTATCTTTTCAAAATAATGCTACTACCACTGCGGCTTTGACTTCAATTTTGCTCCAAAACACCACTAACAATAATGGCACCGCCACCACCAGCTCTTATGGCGCCCTGACTTTTTCTATTTTACAGAATGGTTTATTAACTGAAGTATCCCGATTCAATGCCAGCGGCACTTTGTCCTTGGTTTCGGGACTTATTTCTTCTGCCTCTTCTACAGTAGCGGGTAATCTTCAAGTAGCTGGCGGCCTCCAGGCCTCTTCCACATTGACAGTTGGTAGTTTGGCTTCTCTATATAATGGTTTTATTTCTTCCGCTTCTTCTACTGTGGCGAGCAATCTTCATATATCAGGAGTTATATCCGCTTCTTCTTCAATGGCTATTAACGGAGCTTTGATAGGCGCTACGACTATAGGAGTTTCAGCATCAACACCAGAAGCGGGAGCTATTTATGTGGAAAAAACAGGAGGAATACCCGCATCCATTTCTTTGGATACTTCCAATGCTGACCCAGCGATTGATTTTGATTCAAATAATGGCACAGTAAATTGGACTATTGGATATGACCTGTCAGAAAGTGGCTTTGTTTTGGCGCAAGGAGGAAATCCGACTACTGGCAATGCAAGATTGTTTCTTGCTGATGGAGGAAATATAACAATGGCTAATAATGGTGGAAGTGTCGGCATTGGAACGACTACTCCGAGCGCCAAACTTGCGGTGGAACAGGGTTCGGTAAATACCATAGGATTTTATCTCTCCGGCTACGCTAATGCCACTGCTGACCTTTTTAGGGTCTCTACTTCTACAGCAACCGCCACTTCCACCGCTTTTGTGATTGATTCCCAAGGCCGAGTAGGTATAGGAACTTCCACTCCCATTGCTCAGCTTTCTATTGAAGGCACCTGCATAGATAACGGCGGCGGTTGCGCGGACTACGCGGAACTTTATCCGGCTTCCGAATCGGTAGAAGCAGGAGAATTATTGGCTTTAGATATGGATAATCCCGGCCAGGTTAAAAAAGCCGCGGTTGGTAGCCGGGACTTAATTGTTGGGGCGGTTTCTTCCAATCCGGCAATTATTATTGAGGGTTCCAGCTTGCAATTATTAACCGGCGCCGCTTATAAAAATAATCCGGAAAAGCCGGCAGTGGCTTTAGCCGGAAGAATTCCGGTAAAAGTCAATTTGGAAGGCGGCGAAATTAAAGTCGGCGACCCGATTACCGCGTCTTCCGAAGCCGGCGTGGGTAAAAAAGCCACCGAATCCGGAAAAATTATTGGATACGCTTTGGAGAATTATCCAAATCAGTCAAATGTTAATAAGATAATGTTGTTTGTGTCTTTGGGGCATTGGCAAGCGCCAACTGAAATTACTCAATTACCTAATTATTTAATTGCTCAAGTCGTTGATGTTGTAAAACAATGGCTGGAAAGCATGCAGGTATTTATTGAAAATGGCCTGGTTAGATTAAAGAATTTAGTCGCGGAAAAAATTACCGTCCAACAGCTTTGCGTGGAAGATGTCTGTGTGGATAAAACTGGTCTCCAGGCGCTCCTTCAAAATGCTGGATTAAATTCTTTATTTACTACCTCTACACCCGCAATTTCTACCACCTCTCCAAGTTTACCGCCATCTGATACTGAACCGCCGGTAATTGCTTTAAACGGCCCGGCTTTGATAGAAATTGAAATCGGAACTGTTTGGGTTGATCCCGGAGCAACGGTTACGGATAATGTGAATGACAATTTAGGCATTTACTATAAAGTAGACGGAATGGAAACCGGCAATGGCGGCCGAGATTTACCCCAAATTGATATCACTGCCGTTGGCGCGCATACCATTATATACATTGCCACTGATCAGGCGGGGAATATCGGTTCGGCTACCAGAGAAGTTAAAGTGATAGAGTAAGCAATGGGTTTATAAGTTTAGTTCATACTACAACCCTGAAACTACGGTTATTTTATATTTTTATTTTATATTTATTTTGTTTGTATTACTATGAAACGATCGTTAGTTAGTAATACAAATACCAAAATAACATTTTGTTTAATTATTTCACTGTCATTGAACCACTTTTTGAAATTTTGAAAATGTGAATATATTTGAGAATATTAAGTTCTCGCAGGTCGTGGATAAAATCCGCTGGGACGGCATAGTTGCCGATCCAGACGCTTTTTTGTAGCATGGCAAAGCCAAGCGATTTGAGTTGATGCCGAAGCCATGACCGATAATGCTTAAGCTGTTCCGGTATATCAAAAATAAAGAGCATCTGGATAGAAATCTCCTTCCTTTCATATACTTTTTTTGGTAATTTCGACGGTTGTTGATGTTCATAGTTTAGCAATTTTTTCAGTCCTTTTGCGGTTAATTTCCAGACAGTTTTTACGTCCAGACTTTGTTTTTTTACAATATCGTCTTTACGAAGTTTTGCTAATAGCATATAAAATCGTTTTTCTTCTTCTCGTTTCCATTTTTGATAATTAAATTTCGGCGCATCCATATGACCAAGCAGACGTTTTGTGACTTTATAAGTATCAGGGCTAAAAGGCGATAGAGTATTAATAATCTCTTTTGCGGTGCGGGCTTTATGCCGCAATAGATTTAGAATTCTTTTGGTTTTATCGCCTCGTGATATATACATTGTTTTAGTTTGTATTACTATTAAACGATCGTCAAGTAGTAATACAAAGTTGCAAAATATAAAATTAAAAGATGTGAAATTAAAAAGATATGAAATTAAGATAGTAAATTTTGATATCCGTTTAAGAACGCTTTGTAACTCATTGGTTTTTTGCCTTCGGGCTGGACTGTTAGCAACTGTAATTTTTCGCTATTAAAATCCGCTTTTAGCAGTTTTAAACGGAGTTCTTTTCCGTTTTTTAGTTTTAAAATTGTGAATACTCCCGGTTCCGGATTTAAAGCGCGGATTTTCAGCCAAATTTTTTTAGGAGCGTCATTTTTTAAATTAACTTGGGCATCTTCCGCATCGAATTTTTTAGTGTAAGTTGCTTGGCTTTCATCCTGGATTTGCGGCTGAATTTTTCCGGCCAACAATTTAGGAATCGTATCTAATGCTAGTTTTACGCTTAATTCCGCCAGTTTTTCCGTGAGAGATTGATTGTCGTCTTTTGTGGTTATTTGTAGTTTATTTGTTGCAAGTGTCGGCCCATGGTCAATTTTTTCGTCAATAATAAAAAGCGTTGTTCCGGTTTCTTGTTCGTCATTTAGGATGGTGGACTGAATAGGGGAGGGGCCCCGCAAGCGGGGTAGAAGAGAGGGGTGGATGCCGATTGTTTTATATTTTGGAATGCCAATTATTTCTTTTTCAAGGATTTTTGCGAAAGCCGCTACTAGAAAAAAATCCGCGTTCAACGACCGCAGATATTCAAGGGTAATAAGGGATTTGGCGTCCCGAATTTCGGCCATAGGCGGCTGGCCGGCATTTTTAAGCCCGTTTAATATAATCTGGGCGAATTCCGATTCTCTTCCTCCAAAAAATACGTATTTCATTAACTTAATATTGCTTCAATTTTAACGATATCGCAAGGTCATATTATATTCTTAAAAATGATATAATTTTAATGAACATATGGAACATATTAAAAAAACCAGCAAGCAATACTTTTCTCTTTTAAAAGAAAGGGCAAAGCTGTCCAGGGTTTATACTTCTCATCAATCCACCGGATTGGCTCTTGCCCAGATTTTAAATGACCCGAGCCATAAATCGCTTTATATGCGGCTGGCAAAAATGTACGATAATGCCCAATTGACACGCATCGCCAAAAACATTGAAGAGTGCGCCGACATTAAAAATAAAGGCGCTTATTTCATGAAAGTATTGAAAGCCACCGATTTAAATTCTTTATGACCAAAGACGGCGTTTGGACGATTGACAATAAAAATGAAAAAAAACTTCTTAGGAAAAAGACAGCCGATTTTAATTTTGAGAAAATCAATAAAAAAGAAATAAATGGGTTGATAAAAAAAATGCGGGATATTATGAAAACGGCTTTCGGCATAGGATTGAGCGCCAATCAAATCGGACTGGATTTTAATTTTTTCGTGGCGCAAGTGAATAATAAATTTTATGCCGTATTTAATCCTGAAATAGTTAAAAAATCAAATAACGCGGTTTCAATGGAAGAAGGGTGTTTAAGCGTGCCGGAAATTTTTGGGGAAGTGGAACGTCAGGAGAAAATTATTTTGGAGGGTTATGATAAAAACGGCAGAAAAATAAAAATAAAAGCATGGGGGCTGTTAGCTCGTGTATTCCAGCATGAAGTTGATCACCTTAACGGAAAAATTTTTATAGATACGGCTAAAAATTTGCATAAATATGAAAAAACGGCTCTTCGTCGCCATTAATCTGCCGGAATTAATAAAAAACCGGACAGAATATGAATTGGAAAAAATCCGGAGCGGAGCATGAAATTTTACAGAAAATTGATTCCCGATTATAATTAAACTTTATGAATCGCATATTTAAAGAAAAAGCGGAAAAAATTGTTTTAGCGGCTATTTTATTTATTTTAGCGTTAATCATAGGCGCCGGCGCTTTTTATTTCGGCTACCAAAAAGGGCTGGAGACCCCCAAAACAATCGTTATTGAGAATGTTTCCAATATCAATTCCGGCGGGGAAATAGACGCTAATTTTGGCATATTTTGGGAGGCGTGGGACTTGATTAAGCGGGAATATTTTAAAGGAGGCAAAATCGTTGATAAAGATTTGGTTTATGGCGCAATTACCGGATTGGTTAATTCTTTGGGCGACCCCAATACTGTTTTTTTGCCTCCGGAGGACTCTAAAAAATTTGAGGAAGATGTAAATGGAAATTTTGGCGGCATCGGAGCGGAAATAGGCATTAAGGAAAAACAGCTGGTTATTATTGCCCCTTTGAAAGGTAATCCGGCGGAAAAAGCCGGCTTAAAAGCGGGAGATAAAATCTTAGCTATTAATGAAAAGAACGCCAGCGGTTTGGATGTCAGCGAGGCGGTAAAAAAAATCCGGGGTGAAATTGGAACGGCGGTAACGTTGGCAATTTTGCGCGAGGGCTGGGAAAAACCGCAGGACTTTAAAATTATCAGAGACAATATTGAAATACCGACAATGGAATGGAGTATTATTCAAAAAGACGACAAAAAGTTTATCCACCTTAAACTTTTCAGTTTTAATCAGAATGCTCCGACGGTATTTTATAAGGCGGTTTTAATAGTTCTTTATGAACGGCCTGACGGCATTATTTTGGACTTGCGTAATAATCCGGGCGGTTTTTTGGAAGTGGCAATCAATATAGCCGGCTGGTTTTTGGATAGGGGAGATATTGTGGCTACGGAAAAATTTCGCAATCAGGAAGAAGTGGTGTTCCGCGCCAGCGGTAATGCCGCTTTAAAAAATATTCCGATGGTAATTTTAGTTAATAAGGGTTCCGCATCCGCGTCAGAGATATTGGCTGGAGCGCTCAGGGCGCAAATAAAAACTAAATTAGTGGGAGAGACCACTTTTGGAAAGGGGACAGTGCAAGAATTGCGGAATCTTAGCGATAATTCTACGGTAAAACTTACGGTGGCTAATTGGTTGTTGCCGGACGGAACTCTTATTGATGAAAAGGGAATAAAGCCGGATATAGAAGTGGAATTAAAAGATGAAGACGCCGAAAAAGGCCGCGATCCGCAATTGGATAAAGCCGTTGAAGTTATTTTGCGGGAAATAAAAGTTATTGCCCAATAATACTGACAACGGTTGCGTATCTCGGCGAACCGTCAAAACGGATTTTCTTCGCTAATTTATATTTAACTTTGCCGTTTTTTAAGGCGAAAAGCGTATCATCGCCGGCCTGCTTTACATTCAAACCCGGCAGATATTTAGTGCCTCTTTGGCGGACAATTATTTGGCCGACGGCGACTATTTCGCCGTTAGTTTTTTTTAAGCCGAGTCGCTTGGATTCTGATTCCCTGGCGTTATGCGCCGCGCCGGCTGATTTAGTATGCGCCATTTTTCTTTACGAGCGTAGCGAGTAATTAGAAAAATGAGCGTCCCGTTAGATAAATGAAGTTTATCTCATCGGGATGCCACTTCTATGCCCTTAATTTTATTATAAAATTATATTACTATATTATTACGTTGTCAATCCCGTTAGAAAATTTACAAACTTCGTTCAATTAGTTAAAATATATTTAATCTTACGGTTAAAGTTTTATTAAAAAAATAATGAATTTAAATTTTCTAACGGGATCAACTCTCAAAATTTGGCTTAAAAAGCGGGAAACAATATTATTTTTGCTTTTATTTTTAATAACTTCTTTAAGTTTTGGATTGGGTTATCTTTTCGCTAAAAAAGAAAGCGTAGCGCCGATTATAATAGAAAAAGCCCAATAATTATAAATATCCGATTTTCTTTAGCCAATAAGCGTTCTCCCACTCCCATAATTTTTTTGCTCCTAAAAACGCCTCAAAATCATCTTTCCAAAAAGGAAATTCCTGCAGTTCCACCACTCCGGTTAAATCAGACCATTGATGCTCTTCGGCGGGGCAGGGGACTGATTTGCCGCGTCGCACTTTATTGCGGCCACCTTTGGGGCGCATGGTAGAGCCGCAAGAAAAACATTTTTTTATCTGGTCAATCCGAAGAATCCAGCGGGTTTCTAAACTCGGCAATTCCGTCAATAATGCTTCAATGTAAGCGGAGGTCTGCAGATTATAATCTCGATATATGGCCTGGGAGGTTTTGATGTCTAATACGCCGAATTTCCCGTCTATTAAAGCCAGTGCGTCTATAGTGCCGGCATATTTATGTTGAGGATTGAAAATCCTTTTTTCCACCAATTCTTTGTCAACGTGGATGTTTCGGCTATTCATGAATTCCCAAAAAGCGGTGATAGCCGGCTTTATCGTTTCCGGCACTTCCGGATTTTCACCGACCATTATTTTTTCCGATATTTCGTGGATTAAAGTGCCTTCTTTGGCAGATGTCTCGGTAATTTGCTTCGCCGCCTTGTAACTTGCCGCTTCGCCGTAAAACCAATAAAGCGCCGGTTTAGATTTAATGTCAATAATCTTGGTAACGCGGGGATACCAGTGGCCATCAATATCATAACCGCAAAGCTCTTTAAAACTCTCTTCATTCTTAAATGAATACATAACTACCTAATTTTATATTAAATTTCTAAAAAGAACAAACTTATTTATGATGTTTGGCGTAAATAGTAAATAGGGATTAGGTAAAAAAATCCCCCAAGTAATTGCTCGGGGGTAGATAGAAATAGGTAATAGATATTTGGGCATTACTGCGCTTTTTTCGTTTTTTGTGATTTAACTCTCTCAAGAGACGGCGAAGTTATTTCAACATATTTACCGGTTGATTCATCCATTGCCGTCAATACTCGGCCGGATTTTACTCTTTCAACTACCTCCGCATATAGAGTTAACGCGTCGCCTAATACTTCTCCAGTATTATTAGCTCCCGTTTCCAGTTTAAGCTTTTCAATAGTTAAAACTGTCTGACAGGGGACACTGACGGTGTATTGATGCTGTTCTTTTCTTTCTTCCCCCATATACTAATTACCTCCTTTTTACTAAGCATTGAACTATATCTATAGTAACAAATGATTAAATTATTTGTCAATACCTAAAAATAGGTCAGGGAGCTTCAAAATAAGCATTATCTAACTGTCGCACAATATACCTTTTGCGACAGTTAAAATACTTACAACCTTGATAATTCTAATAAGCTTTAAATGCGGTTGGCAATATTTCTAAGAAATTCCATTAAAAATGACGCCCATAATATAGCGATTTTTCCGATAGCGGAAAGCATTGACTGGAAATTAACGCCGATATTCTCTAAAAACCAGATATTCACCTTGCCGGCTAACATTAAAAGTTGCTGAAACAGCCGTATTACATCATCCCCGTTTTGGGGTATAAAAGCCGATAGTTTTTTGGCGGAACCTATAAAAAGGTCAAAAAGGCGTAAAAGGAAGTCCATTACACTTTCATTATATCATAATAATCACAGATTAAGGTATTGTTTTGGGTCTAAATCGCCACCGTAAGGCATTACTGGGCCGCAATTTACTTTACTTGGACCTATTCTGAATGTCTGGCTGGCATATACCGTAAAATGCAGATGCGGTCCGGTGGCGTAACCGGTACTGCCGATATAACCAATTAAATCGCCTCTTTTTACTTCATCCCCCTTTTTGACGGTTTGTAAAGACAAGTGAGCATATAAAGTTGTCAGATTATTTTTGTGTTCAATGACGATAAATTTTCCATAAGCGCCTTTATAGCAGTAATTGTCCTGGTTCCAAACCTCTAAAATTTTTCCGCTTTCGGCGGCAAAAACCGGCGCGCCTATCGGCGCCGCGATATCAATTCCGTTATGCCATTGGCCTTTATAGGCATATCGGGCAAAGTTAGTGGCGCCGTAGGGCTGGGTAAATTTTCCTTGCGTCGGCATGGCCAGAACGCCGGGCCTGGATGTTGGCAGAAGATTTGGGTCAATAGTCAGCCGTAATTCCGATTCTAATAATTCAATTTCTTCGGCAATCGCGGCTTGCTGAGATTCTAAATCAGAAATTAATTTTTGATACGACCTTTCCTGATTTTTTGTCTGCGCCAATAAATTTTCTTTTTCTACCTTTTGGTTATTAACTATAACTTTTCTGTTCTTTAAATTTTTATTTTCCAGTTCAATCTCGGATTTTTTATTTGAGGTCATTTGCAGTTTTCCTGATAATTCTTCGCCGAAATTTGTAAGTTCGCTAACATCCGAAGAAAGTTTATTATTGAGGTTAACTAAATTTTGCACCTCGGAGAAACTTTCGGCTAAGCTTTTATTTTTTAAAATAGTGTATAAAGCGGTCTCGTTGTCTTTCTTTTGAAGCTCTTTCAGTAGAGCCGCCACCGCCTGTTTTTTTGAATTAATTTTATCTTTTACGTCAAGAATTTCGTATTGCAATGAACCCACTTCTAATTTCAATTTATCAATGTTTATTCCGCTTGCCCTAATGTTCAGATTAAGCTGTTGGATGCCGGAATCCGTATTCTGGATTTCTTTTTTTAAGGTTTTACTTTTACCTTCTGTTTCTTGCAAGTCCTGCTGGGTTTTAAGAATCTGCTGGTTTATTTCCTGTAGTGTCTGGGTTTTATCATTGATTTGCTGTTTTAAATCAGGCGGTGAAACGGCAAAGACATTATAAGTAAGTATATAAGTAATTATTAAAAAAACGGGCAGAAAGAATTTTAATTTCATAATTACTCAATTATTTAATTACTAAATTATTAAATTACTTAATTTCTCAATTGCCATATTTATTCTTTTTAATGATTCTTCTTTGCCCAAAACATCTATTATTTCAAATGGTCCGGGTGATTTATCTCTGCCGGTAAGCGCGACCCGAAGCGGCCATAAAACCTCTCCCCTGCCCTGACTGTCCGCCAGTGGCATCAGATATTTTTCCGAGCCCGATTTATTAAATTCCCGCTCTAAAATGACGAACAGAATTTCTTTAGTTTTACGCAAATTTTCTTTGGTATTTTTCGCGCCGGTATTTTTCCATAAAAGCATTTCGGATTTGTAATCATTTAGGCGCGTATAGGAATCAGCAATAGCTTGAAAATTTTTTAAGGTCGCCGCCCTTTCTTTGCCGTAATTGATAATTTTTAATAATTGTGAATCATTGGCTGCGATTTCAAAATCAGGTAATTGTTTAATAAGTTTTAGTAATGCTTCGTTATCATATTTTTTGATATATTGCGAATTGAGCCAGTCCAATTTTTGGACATCAAAAATAGCTCCTCCTTTTTGAATTCTTTTTATATCAAAACATTGGATTATTTCCGGCAGAGACATTTTTTCTTTGTTATCAGAAGGATGCCAGCCCAGAAGCGCCATAAAATTTACCAACGTTTCCGGTAAATAGCCCTGTTTTTGATATTCTTCAATGGAAGTTGCCGAATGCCGTTTGGACATTTTGCTTCTGTCCGGGTCCAAGATTAACGGCAAGTGGGCGTATTGGGGTGTGGAAAAATTCAGGGCCCGTTGGATTAAAATTTGTTTGGGGGTATTGGCAATATGGTCTTCGCCCCGAATAACGTGGCTGATTTTCATTTCATAATCATCAATTACCACTGCGAAATTATATAACGGCGTACTGATATTTTTAGCTAATGCAAAATCGCCTATAGGGTCAGTAAAAAAATGGACTTGGCTACGGATAATATCGTTAAAGATAATTGAATCAGCCGGGTAAATGGTTTCATTACCAGAAATAACCGGCTTAGCTTTAGGAATCTTAAATCGAATCAATTCTCCCCTACTTAAATCCTTATCTCTTGCGTCACATTTATGTATCAGTACAGTTTTATTTGCAATTTGCCCATTTCTTTCTTCCTCTAATTCTTCTTTGGTATGCGGACACCAATACGCCTTTTTTTCTTTTAATAGTTTGTTTAAATATTTTTCATAAATATTTAAACGTTCGCTTTGCCTGTACGGGCCTTCATCCCAATCTAATCCCAGCCATTTTAAGTTTTCAATAATATCTTTTTCATATTTTTTATCCGACCTCTCCAAATCCGTATCTTCTATTCGGAGTATGAATTTTCCTCCATATTTTTTGGCAAAAATATAATTAAAAAGCGCGGTTCTGGCGGTGCCAATATGCAAATAGCCCGTTGGCGAAGGGGCAATTCTTACCCGTACTCCGTTTTCCCCCTTAAATAATCTTTTTAGAAATTTAAACATTTTGATTTTTACAGGTATCCTAATAAATGCTTTGCAATAATAAAAGCGGCGTCCGGGCGATAAAAGCTTTTGGCGGCACTGCCCATTTTTTGCGTCAAATCCTTGTTTTTTAGAATTTTATTTATTTCTTCCATTACCAAATGAGCCAATAAATTTTCTTCTTCAATAATAATTGCTCCGCCGCTTTGAGAATAAAGATAGGCGTTTTCTTTTTGATGGTTATTAGCTGATTCCGGCAAAGGCACCAATATTGCCGGTTTGCCGAAAGCCGCAATTTCAAAGATATTACCGGAGCCAGCGCGGGAAATAACCAAGTCGGCAGCCATCAGCGCGTCCGCCATATCTTCATTAAAAAACGCTTTAAAGGTATAACGGTTTTTTTTTGAATTGTTCCGGTCATTAGCGGCGAATTCATATTCATTTTTATACGATTGGTAATTATTTTTGCCAACTTGATGCAGAATTTGAAAATCTTTTGTTAAAACTCCAAGATTTTCTAAAATAAAATTATTCAGCCGCTCTGCTCCCTGGGAACCGCCTAAAACCAATATCAGCGGTTCTTCAGGGTTCATTCCGAATCCCCTTTTAGCGTTTTTTGGGGCAGTTTCAATTTCTTGCCCTAAATTTGCGGCTTGTTGAAATAGCGATTCTCTGACCGGATTGCCGACCACTTCAATGTTTTTATTCTTACTAAAATAATCTTCCGCTTTAGCGAAAGAAAGAAATATTTTTTTGGCAAACCGCCCGGATATTTTATTGGTTAAGCCGGGAACGCTGTCCGATTCATGGATTATTGTCGGTATCATATAAAAACGCCCCGCTAAAACAACCGCCAAAGCGCCAGGGCCGCCTTTGGAAAAAATCATATCCGGCATAAACCAAAATAACTTCCAGAACAGCTGGAATAAACTTAAAAAAAATTTCACAAAATCAATTAGGTTTAATGCCGACCAATACCGCCGGAATTTGCTTGAATAAATTGGAACGAAACGGATGCCGTTTTCCATAAGCAATTCGGCGTAATCATAGGCAGAGCCGAAATAACGCATATCTAATTCTATTCCGAAGTTACTTGATTGCTTGTTCAGTTCTTGCGCTACCGCTATTAAAGGGATAATATGCCCGCCGGTGCCGCCGCCAGCCAGCGCAATGCGTAATTTTTTCATCCCTCACCTAACAAAGACTGCGAAGCTCTTGCAATCATTTATTTTATTAATTAATTGACGTTTTATTTTGGTAATCATAGTTGTTTAGGTTAAGCACTGGCTTTATTTCGGCAATTAGTCTTTGTTGGGTGAGGGATTATGTGTATTTGGATATATTCACTATTATACCCGAGATAGTCATAAAAATTGCCAAGGCGGTTCCGCCGTAGCTGATATACGGCAAAGGTACGCCGGTTAAGGGAATCAGTCCGGAAATAGCTCCAATATGGATAAACGCCTGAATGGTAATCAGGGAGCCGAATCCAATAAGCAATAATTGCCCAAATTCGTCGTTAATTTTCCGGGCCAGTAAAAAACTTCTGGTTGTCAGCATAAGAAAAACCATAATGAGGACCGCGGAGCCGATAAACCCCGTTTCTTCGGCGATAACGGCAAAAATTGAATCGTCAATCGGCTGAGGAAGATAAAATAATTTTGTGGTTGACTGCCCATACCCTACTCCTTTAAGCCCGCCGGAACCGACCGCTATCAGCGCCTGATTAATTTGATAAGAAGATGATTGGGTATCAAGGCCGGGATTAACGAAACTCATAATTCTTTCCCAGCGGTAGGGAGAAAGATAAGAAATTATCAGGAACGCGAAAATCCCCAATAAAATAGCGCTGAAAATATAAGATAATTTCGCTCCGCTGGAAAAATAAATAATCAGGGCGGTTAAAATCAATATCGCGGCGATACTGGTTGACGGCTGTAATATCAGAAGTATCCCAATCAGGCCGATAATAATTAAAAACGGCACAAATCCCCCAAAAAAACTTTTTTGCCGATAGGATTTATTTCCAAGCCAGGACGCAAGATAGACGATAAAAGTGATTTTCAGCAACTCGGACGGCTGAAACTGCACCGGTCCGATTCCCAACCACCTCGTTGCTCCTCCTCTGGTAATTCCCAAAGGAGTAAAAATCAGCGTCAGCATTAAAATAGAAAGAATGAATAAAATAACGGCTATATTTTGGTAATTGCGGTAATAGAACTTTGACGCCAAAAAAAATCCAATCAACCCGACGGATAATCCGTATAATAATTGGTGTTTGAGATAAAAATAACTGTCTCCGAACCTTAACTGTCCCAAGTCCGAAGAGGCGCTGGCGAGCATTACTAATCCAAAAATTACCAGAAAGAAAGTGCTTAAAATAATTACATAATCGGGCGAATGCTTTCCCGCCCAAGAGTTTGATTTAAATAAAGGCATAAATTTTATATTGCCTGGCCGCCCCTATGGCCGGTAACTGCTTTATCTTGCACAGTTAGCTGGCCGTTTACCATAACATTAATGACTTCCGTATCTTTTAATATCGCCATATCCGCGAACCAGCCCTCACGAAGCAGCCCTCTTTTTTGAAGGCCAAAAAATTTTGCCGGTTTGGCGGTGATATTTTTAATGGATTCTTCCAGCGATATTTTTTTATCTTTCATAATTTCAAAAAATCGGACAAAGGTTTTTTGCGCCCGTTCCGGTTTTAATATTAGCTGGGAATCCGGCAAGCTGGCGCTGTTGGAGCCGATAATAGCGCGAGGATGGGCAATAATTTCATTTAAAATTTCAGTGTTAAGATTTTTATAAAAAACCTGCGAATTCATTTTAGTGATTTCCATAAGGGCTAAAATTCCTTCATAAGCGTCCAGTCCCCGATTTTCCGCGAATTCTTTGATTGTTTTCCCTACAATATAAGGGTTATTTTTTGCTTTGGCGATAATCAGCGCGTCAAACCGGATATCGGAATTTCGCAATTCTTCAAGTATTTTTCGGCGGTAATCTTTATCTGAAATAATTTCCAGCATTCTTTCAAAGCCGTTTTGCTGGGCCCAGGCGGGCAAAAAAGAATACACTGGCAGGATGCTTATATCAGAAGAGTTGGTGTCAAAATAAACATTTGCCTTATCAAGGTTTTTTTCTATTATTTCAAGCGCTTCTTGAAATTGAGCTTCAAAGCCAAGTAATGGCCGGAAATGGCTTATAATTACCGGCACTCCCGTATCTTTCGCCATATTTATTGTTTCTGCGACTGATTCTGCAATTCCCTCTTTTTCGTTTTTAAGATGGGTGGCGTATACCCGGCCGTATTTGGCAACAATAAAAAGTAATCTTTTAATTTCGTTATATGGAATATAGCGGGAATGAGAATATCCCAGGCCGGTTGATAATCCGAGTGCTTGGTTTTTTAATGCGTTAGAAAGAGAGTTTTCAAAAATTTCAAATTCGGATTCGGTTAAATCGCGGATTTCTTCACCGGAAATATCCCGTCGCACAGTGGAGTGTCCAACTAAAGTTCCAAAATTTACCCCTAATTTTATGCGGTTTAATAATTTTTTTAAGTCGGCAACCGTAGTCCAGTCCACATTGATTAAATCGGTGTCTGCCCATTTTCTGATTGATTTAAGCGAACCGTACATCAGCGGCGCCAGAGACGAACCGCACTGCCCCCCTATAATAGTAGTTACGCCTTGTAATAAAAAATCCTTCTGCAGAGGATTGGTAAATAGGCCTAAATAGTGGTCGGAATCGGCATTGGCGTCAATAAATCCGGGAGTAGCGATAAGCCCCAAACCGTCAATTACAACTTCCGCTTGCTTATTGGGAAAATTGCCGATGGCGGATATTTTATCGCCTTTGATTAAAATATCGCCCTTAAAAGCGGATTGGCCGGTGCCGTCAATAATTTTTATGGATTTAATAAGAATCATTTATTCTCGGCGCAAGCCGTATTTTAAACGGGATTGTTCTTTTAATCGCATTGCCATATCTGAATTCCCTTTTGGCGAAGGCAGGGTCTTTATATTAAAGGGCTTGACGGTTTCGCCGTTAATAAGCAATTTCGCGTAAGCGTTAAAGTTATCAATATTAACCAAATCATTTTTATTGAATGTCGGCTCAAATTCTTTTTCCAGCATTTCGGTATCTTTTACGCCGATGCGGAAAATAATTTTTGAACCCACATTGCCGAAAACCGCGTCGCGGATTTTATCCGGCAATTGGGCGATAAATTGATGCGCCACAACTAAATTCAAGCGGTATTTACGCGCTTCCGAAAGAATAATCCCAATGGAATCAGTGGTAAAGTTCTGAAATTCGTCAATAAATAAATTGAAATCCCGCCGGTTTTCCTGCGGCGTATCCACTCTGGAAAGCGCGGCCATCAGAAGTTTTCCGGTTATTATCATTCCCAATAGGCTGGCGTTGATATCCCCGATTCTGCCTTTGGATAAATTCACCAGCAAAATTTTTCCGCTGTCCATCGCTTCGCGAAACCGGAAAGCGGATTTCGGCTGGCTGATAATCGGGCGCAGATAATCATTAGCGATAAAATTATTGAACTTGGAAGTAATGTAGGGCGTGATGTTTTGCAAAGACGCTTCTCCGCCGGCCATTACCGCTTCCCGTTCCCAGAAATCTTTGACAGCCGGATTTTGACATCGGGAAAGTTTTTTTCCGCGGTATTCGGAATCGGTAAATATTCTCGGCACGTCTGCCAGCGTTGCCGGTTCATTTTTCGCGTCTTCCATCAAAAGCAGTAAAGCGTTCCGCATATATTGTTCAAACATCGGCCCCATGGTTTCTTCGGAAAAAAGCTTGTTAAAAATCCCTTGCATTTCGTTTACAATAAATGTTTTTTCTTCCGGACGGGAAAAATCATATTCCAGCATATTCAATCCGAGCGGCCGTTCCAAGTCGCCTGGGTCAAAAATTATTACTTCTTCCAATCGTTCCGCCGGAATCAATCCTAAAATTGAATCAATTAAATCTCCATGAGGGTCAATGACCGCGACTCCTTTTCCTTTTTTAATGTCGCTGACCGCCATATTAACCATTAAATTGGATTTTCCGGTGCCGGTCTGTCCGACGATATAAATATGACGGCGGCGGTCTTCATCGCTGATGTAAACCGGCCGGCGCTCTCCGCGATAACTGCTTTCGCCGATTAAAACGCCGTCTTTAAGAAGATTGGCCGGCGGTGCGGCTTCCCGGGATTTCAGCCATTTAATTTTTGGTATGCCGGTACCCGAGGTTGGAAAATGGAACAAACTTGCGACTTCGTCGCTACCTAAAACCATTTGCTGGCTGTTGTCAAATTCGCGGAATATATATTTGAAAATAAGTTTTTTGGAATCGCGCGGCTTTATAATTTTAATGCCGTTTCTAAGCGGCGCCTGAAATTGCTCAAAAGAACCGGCCAAACTGTTAAGCATTTCCTCCGCTTTCGGCTGGTTTTGGGCTGATACTATTAGACGGACATTAACAGCAAAGACCTGCTTGGCTAATTTTTTTTCTAATGCTTTTATCGCTTCTTCGTCTAATACCGGCTTAGCCGGCTGTTGCTCGTCCGGTTTTTTGCCTTTTAACGCCGCGCTGACATCTTTTAAGGTAATCATTTTATTGCCCTTTAAAACATCTTCTAATTTAGCTCCTTTTTTTAATTGATAAATAAAACTCTCCGCGGATTTCTTAAACAATTTTGGCGCTGGCTTAACCAATACCTGAATCGCCGCCCCTTCTCCGATTTCCTGAATTTTGGAAAAATTGCTTAAAATTGGCAGAAAAGTGTCCAGATTGGCTTCTTCGTAAGTGCGGATTGGCAAAACATAACTTTCTTTTTGTTTCAGAAAGACCCCCTGGCTTACGTCCTGATGGTTAAAGATATTGTAATCATCCGTTTCTTCAACATAAGCGTCATTCCACAAGCCCTGAATCTGCCGCGAAGCAAACTGGATGTTTTCCGCAGGCACGCTTAAATAAAAATGGATTTCCTCGCCAATGCCGTGCACCGCCGCTTCCAGAGAAAAAGGTATTTTTAATCCTGCCAAGGAACTTAAAAGCTGGGCGGTTAAATTTATTTCTTTAAGCGGCTCTTCTTTAGATTCATTTTCCGAGCCCGATTTTTGTGGCAAT
Source organism: Candidatus Harrisonbacteria bacterium RIFCSPHIGHO2_02_FULL_42_16 (assembly GCA_001818695.1). GTDB lineage: Bacteria > Patescibacteriota > Minisyncoccia > UBA6257 > 02-FULL-45-10c > 2-02-FULL-42-16. Next base: position 47,595 of record MHJG01000003.1, read on the forward strand.
TTTACCAATAATAATCTTAACTTCAGTGTATTTAAAAAATATCGGCGCCGGATTTTTTGGGCAATCCAAAAAGCCGCCCAACCGATAATTAAAACGGTCGCCGCCAAGTAACCTATAAAAAGAATATCCATTTATATTTTTCCCCTGCTTTTTAGTTCGCCATATAATTTAGCGGTTAAAGAGTCATGAAATCCGTCTAAAACAAGCGGTTCTTTTTGGCGCGCTTCTTTAATCGCCGCGTCCAGTCCTTTATGAAAAACTAAATCAATAAGCTCTTCCACCGCTAATTTTATTTCCGCGGATTCTGTTTTAAGATAACCGGGCAATAAATTATCGTTATCGCCGACGATTTGAGTTTTTAGCGCCGGTTTTTCACCGTAAATCCGTTTTTCTAAAACCGATTTTACGGCTTCTTGGTCAGCCTTTTCCGGACTGATTTTTTTATGCTCCGCGACTTCCAGCGACAGCCGTTCCATATCTTGCTCTAAAATAGAATGTTCAAATTTAAAATCCATACCCGGTATTACAACTTTGACTGGCGCTTAATAAAATTAAGCGCCATATCTATTTTTGTAGTTGCGATTATTAATGATTTTATAGCTTACTTTAAAATTAAATGCCGGCTTAATTGGTCGAAGTTGTAGTACCGGGCATATAGATTTATTATACAATAATATAGATTTATATTAAAAAACCGCGTTTTGCTCGCGGTTTTTATCCGTGCCGTATCTCCACTACATCGCCATCCTGTACCACATAATCCTTTCCTTCAAGGCGCATCGCGCCTTTTTGCTTGGCGGCAACCCACGAATTCGCTTCTAATAACTTCTGCCAATTTATTACTTCCGCTCGGATGAATTTTTTCTCAAAATCAGTATGGATTACGCCAGCCGCTTGCGGCGCTTTAGTACCCTGCTTAATTGTCCAGGCGCGCGTTTCATCCTCGCCCGTGGTAAGAAAACTGATTAACCCTAAAATCTCGTAAGCTTTCTGAATCAATCGATTCAGTTCTGAATCAGTCAAGGGATTAGTTAAATCTACTATCACATAGTCCGCGCCAAGCGATTTTATTTTTTCAATTAAATTCTGCGGTATATCTTCCAGCTTTCCATTTAATAAATAAATCTGCGGTTTGGCGGTCAAAAGATTTAATTCAGCTATTCTCTTATTCGTGCGAATAAGAGAATAGCTGGCACTTGATAAAAGCTCGCCCTTTTCTAAAGTTGCTTTAGCTTCTTTTAGCGCTTCCAAATCCTTTTGAGCTTCTTTATTTCCAGTCCGGGCTTCTCCCTCCACTTTTTTCCACGCTTTTTCTATTGTTTCCAAATCCTTTAAAGCCAACTCGGTGTTGATAATTTCCATATCCCGAATCGGGTCAACGGAATTTTCCACATGGATTATTTCGCCGGAAGGAAAACAGCGCAAGACCTCAGCTATTGCCTGCGTTTCTTTAATGTGATTTAAAAATTGGTTGCCTAGACCCTCGCCTTTGTTCGCGCCCTTTACCAGTCCGGCAATATCATAAAACTCCACCACTGCCGGAATTTTCCTCGCCCTGCCGAAGCCTTGCGCGGAGGCGGGTTTTGGAGACGACATTTCATAAAGTTTATCCAGCCGTTCGTCCGGCACCGCCACCACACCAACATTCGGGTCAATGGTTGCGAACGGATAATTGGCGATTAAAATATCATTTTTAGTCAGCGCTTTAAAAAGCGTGGATTTCCCCACATTTGGAAGCCCAACTATGCCGATGGATAGTTTCATAGGTAAACTTATCTATAAACATCTTTACGGTGGTCAATTTCAAAGAATACTGCCGTTTGTTCATTTTGAAAATAGAAAAACACCCGATATCGTCGGGTGACTCGAAATGAAAAAGCAAGCGCTAATTCACGATTTTTCTTTATGTGTAATCGTGAATCATGCCAATTGTCTTGAAAACGCCTTTCTTGAATCGTATATAATCGTTTAATATCCGCGGGAATTTGCCTGAATGCGCGGTTGAAGTCGCCAGTTTTTATAATTTTCATTTGAATACCGGGGAGTGCCGCTTGAGCGCGTTAAGATAAGATTTTTTAATCCGTTCCGGATGGCTATATCCCGATAAATTCTCTTGCGGAAAAAGCAGGCGCATTTCATTGCGTAATTGATGAAGTTCTTTCATTAATTCCTGCTTAAGCTCTTTTTTCAGTTCCTTTTTTATTTTTTGTATAGTAGCAGTGCTCATATATAAAGCATATTAGCACAATATATATTATAAATACAAGTAATATTACTTTATCCTTTTTCATCTCATTTTTCAAACTAAAATCTTCCAATTTAAGGCCGATAATGCTAATCTGTTAAATAACAACTGAATCGCCTAAACCTCGCCTAAAAGCGTGGCATGGCACCAAATCGTTCTGCATATTAAACCCGTCATTAGGGCGTGCAGAACGTTATATGGGGAAACCTATATAAGCCGCAAGGCTCCTAGTGGCGGGTTTTATGTTAGAAAAGATTTGGCTTGACAAGTTATAAGTTATATGCTATCATTTACTTAATATGAAAAAATTAATCACAATCAGTCTATTATCATTATTTATAGTCGCTGGTTTAGCTAATTTAGCTGAGGCCGCTGTTCGAGTCCGCAGCTATTATAAACCTAGCACCGGAAGATATGTGATGCCCTCTTATCGCACCAGCCCAAATAAAACTAAATTAGATAATTATTCAACAAAAGGTAATTACAATCCTTACACCGGTAAAAAAGGATATATAAATCCGTATCAATATCAATGGTAAAAAATACTATAACAATTCGAATAATAGTGGCGATCTTAACGCTAATTTTATTAGTGCCATTTTCCGCTTCAGCCGCTACAAAACCCGGAAGCTTATTTTACTTTTTTGACACGGCTTTTGAACGAGTTAATCTATTTTTCACTTTTAATCCCGAAAAGAAAGCAATGAAAGCGCTTGATTATGCCGATAAACGGCTCGCTGAAATAAAAACCATCACAGAAGAAGGAGGAAATGCCGATGATATTAAAACTTCTATTGCTAACTATGAACGCAATATTGCTTTAGCGGCGGAGAAATCTAAAGAGATTAAAGACAAAGGACAAGAGGAAAATTTACTTAATTTAATTACGAACAGCGCTTCAAAAAATCAAGAAGTTTTATCTGCTGTTTTAGCTAAAGTCCCCGACGAAGCAAAGGGGGCTATAACTAAAGCTATTGAAGCCAGTAAAAAAGGCCAAGTAGAAGCGCTTAAACAAGTTGCCGAATTAAATAAGGAAATCGTGGGGCTTAAACAGGAAATAGCAGAATTAAAACGCTTGCAAATTGGAAATAAACAAGCTGAAACAGAACTTAAAAAAACAGTTGCCTCTCTTCAAAAGAATCCTAAAATATTGAATAGTAAAGAAATTATTGCCAAAGTTAAACCGGCAGTCGTTTATATAGAAACGAGTAAGGGTTCTGGAAGCGGGATGATTATAGAGAGTGACGGCTTTATATTAACTAATAACCACGTAGTAACTGGCAGTTATAGCGTTAAAGTAAAACTTTCGGATGGACGAGTATTTAACGGGGGTGTTTTGGGCAGAAATGAAATTATTGATTTAGCAATAATCAAGATAGATGGCAATAATTTACCAACGGTAGGGCTGGGTAATTCTGATGCCATAGATCAAGGAGATGAAGCATTCACTTTAGGTTATCCGCTTGGAATAGAAGGAGATGTAAGTTTTAAGGAAGGAACAGTATCGCGTAGAATTGCCGTTGGAAACATAGATTATTTAGAAATCTCTGCCGATATTCTTCCGGGAAATAGTGGCGGGCCTTTAGTTGACCAATTTGGTCAAGTTATAGGAATTAATACGGCAGTATTGCCAGAAGCAAGCGTGCAAGGAATTTCTTTAGGAGAAACATTAAAATTCGCCATACCAGTAAATATTGCTAAAACACTTATCCCTGATTTGAAAGCAGGAAAAGTTGTTATTGATGAGATAGTCCAAGCCAAAGAGGCTGCGACGAAAGCCAAGGAAGTCGAAGAAAAAAGAAAAATAGAAGAAGTAAAGATGGAGGCGGAAAGATTGGCGGCGGAAAAAACACGAATAATAGAAGAAGAAAATAGACGCACTGAAGCTCAAATTTTAGCTGCCCAACAGTGCAGGCAAAATAAACAAGCAATAGTAACAGAATATAATAATAGAAAATTTAATTTAGAACAACAAATCACTGATCGTAGGTCAAAATATTATGCTGATTACTCTGCCATTACTAATGTGCCGTTTGTTGTTGCTGAAATAAAACAACGTCAATATGATGCTTTAGAGAGAGAAGCTAATAGAGATATAGCTTTATTGGAGCTTGATTTAGACAATCTTTACATTGATTATTCCAGTAGACTTAATCAGTTTCAGTGTTATTAGAAATGGCATTTTAGAAAAATAAATTTATGAAAAAAAAATATTATGATTCACCAACTCATTGGATATTGCTTTTTATTGTTATAATAGTTTGTATTGTATTCTACCAAACTGGAAAAGAGCGGGGCTATCAGCGGGCTTATTCACAAATTTGCTGGGAAATTGAATATCAAGGTAAGTCCTGTTCGTCTTGGCTAGAACTCCAATCTATTGATCCCGGCCTAGAGCCGGATCGCTATAAATAATCTTAATCACAATAAATAACTCTTTGAGAAAAATATAGATTGATTAGTTGATATTAGAAGTAATAAATCCTATTATTTAATCAGGCCAAACCGGCCTTTTTAAATTTAAAAAAGTATGGACAGACCCATAGAGTTATGCACACCGGTACGTTATTTGACATATTCCTAGTTATGCAATAATCTGAAAGTGATCAGTAATGATCACGATTTCTAAAGCTTAGGGGCTCCGCAAGGAGTCCCTTTTGCCATTTTAAGGAGAAAGTTCTCTTTTCCAGCAAATAAACTCTTTGATTTTTTGTATGTCAAAAATAAAGAGGCCGTTCTTTGTGAGTGCGTTTAATTCAGAAGAAACACGACGAGCTGTCGCAAAAAGAACTACTTTTTTACCATCACTTAATAATTGTTTTATTGGATCGGTAAAATCGCTGTCTCCGCTCCAAAGGATAAAATTTTCTGTGCCATTTTTATCATCATGTCAAGCACCCCCTTTTTAGTAAATAGTTTCGATAAGTTTTTTCTGCCGCTGTTTTTCGTAAAGTTTTTGATAATCGGGATGTAGTTTTTTGAGTTTCTTTTCAAAATCATTACTGGTGATAATCTTCATTATCTTTGAGCGTTAAGAATAGCGCGTCTTATTTCTTTATGATTTTTATATTCATCTAATGTTTCTTCGGGGAGATTTGAGGTAAAAGTAATAAACTTAGCAAGCTTGTCCTGAGCTTCTTTTACCCCCCTCAATTCACGTTCAACTTTTTTAAGTTTTTTCTCTAATGTCGCAGTACTCATATATAAAACATTTTAACATAACATATGTTATGAATACAAGCATTTACCCTATTTTTCAAACTAAAATAGCGCACTAATCAGAAAAATTATTGCCTATTGATAATTTTATAGACTTTTTATATTATATGTGTAAGTACTTTAAAATTATCAAAGATAGGCGAGGCAAATATGAAAAAGCTGGAAATTGAACGAAGATTTCTTTTACTTTTACCGCCAAGTTTTTTTGGAGAACATTTGCTAAAGCCCTTAATTACAGAAAAATATTCAATTTTACAGATATATCTTAAAAAATCATTTAAGAAAGCAGGAAACCGAAGAATCAGGGAGATTTATGATTCTAAGAAAAATTCTCATTCATATTTTTTGACGGAAAAACAATCAACAAAAAATCCAGTAGTAAGAGTAGAAAATGAGCGTGAAATTAGCAAAGAAGAATTTAAAAAATTGGAAGCTGAAATGGATCGAAGCCGTGACCCGATATTTAAACGGCGGGTATGTTTTGAGTGGAAAAAGCAAGAATTTGAATTAGATTTTTTTATTGCTCCCAAGAGAATTTTTGGCCTTGTAATATTAGAAATTGAATTGGAAAATCCCAAACAAAAAGTAATTCTTCCGGATTTTCTCCCGATTGCGGTGGAAATCACCAACTCTCCCGACCTTTCAAATTCAAACTTAGCAAAGCGGCCTTAATGGGCCGTTTTTTAAACTTGACCCCGCACCTTTGAAAGAGCAGAAAACGAAATTTAGCTCATTTCAGTAATGTTTTATCTCTTACTCTTATAAAGGTGCGGGGTTGACAAAAATTTTGTAACTGCTATAATAGGAATACTTGCGGAATGGCATTTAGGTGCTAATACCGTAAGGCTAAAGGGAAAAGAGCCCAAAAAGGAGTCCCCATCGAAAGATGAAGACCAAGAAAGCATCAGAATAGTAGTTTCCCCGCGACGCCGCCCCAAACTAGCCCTGGTTGTAAAGGGCTCATATCCCGATGAAAATCGGGACGGTCTGCCCCTTCCATGCGTAGTAACGTATTATGGAAGGGGCAATTTTTTTAATCAATATAAAATCGATAACATTTTTTCGCCCAAACCGGACCGGCATAAGCCACGCCAATACGCGGGGCTTTTTTAATTTTATTTGGCGGAATTTTTATTCCTCTATCTTCCAGCCAAAGACCGGATTTTTTAGCAACTGGTTTACCGTTTAAGTTTTTATCAATGTGGAGCGCCTTGGTCAATTTAGCCGGGCCATTTAATATAGAAGCGGATTGACGCGGATAGCTACGCTGATTTTTGCTGATACCTCTAATAAGAATAGCGGCGGGATAATTAATGGGCCCGGTTACGATATTCAGCATCCAATGCATTCCGTAAGTAAAATAAACATACCAATGCCCGGTCGGACCGAACATTATCTTATTCCGCTCGGTTTTGCCCTTATGGGCATGAGATGCCTTGTCTTTAAATCCATTGTACGCTTCCGTTTCTACAATTAAATACTTCTTAGTTTTTCCGCGGTATCGCCGGACTAAAAATTTTCCCAATAATCTTTTGGCTATTTTTACGGTATCTTTCCCGCTAAAAAACGCTTGACGTAAAAGCATAGTTTCTTTATACTATACATTAGCGCGTTGAAAACAAGGAGATAAGATGAAGCGAAATTATAATAGGGAAAAAGAAAATGTTGTGCCAAGATTATTTACAGAAAAGGAATATCAGTCTTCTAAGAAAGAACAAAGGCTTCGAAAATTACTTAAAAATGGACGCTCAGTTCTTGAAGAAGCAAAAAAAATTAAAAAAATGCTTGGAAACGAGAATTGTCTTTATATTCTTACGGCCTTACAGCGAAAACCGATGCGCTTCAGCCAAATTCAAAAATTATTCATTTTTGACCCAGTTCAATTAGATTCGAATTTAGAATTTTTAAGCAAAGAATTTTGGATTATCGCGCATGTCGTACCCGCAAAAGGCAAGTTTTTAGCAGTATGGAGAGTGTCAAAACGAGGAAAGATGATTTTGACATTACTTGGCATGAAATGTGGTTTATTCAAACCGCTCTCCGAATGAGCGGTTTTTTTATTCTTCTATTTCGTTTTCTTTTCTGGCGCCTTCCAGCGCCGCTTCAAGGTCTTTTGGATTTGAGAATCTTTTTTCCAATAATTTTGCTAATCGCTTTTTAGCCGGCTCCCCTTCTGTTGCTCGAAGATAAAGATGTAGGATACGATTGGTCTCCGCCTTTTCTGCCGCAGCTTTTTCTTTGGTGGCCTTTTTTTCTGCCATAGCCCCCTCAACTGCTTTAGTTGGGTAATGTTCATATTGTGGTTTTTTGAATTTCATAATTCTAATCTTAAATCAAACTGTATTTTTTTACAAGAGTATTTATTTGACTTCCTTTAAATTTTAAAGTAATATATAAACAGTTGTCTGATAATTGAACAAGGGGGCATGTGTGAAAATAAAGTTCTGGGGAGTGCGGGGAAGCGTTCCGGCGCCATTAACTGGGGCGCAAGTTGAAGAAAAAATTAGAAAAGCGCTTTTTTTTTATCAATTTCATATCAAAATAAATCCGGGAAATCCTATGCATAATTACCAATTTCATGAGATATCAACTTATGGAGGCAATACTTCCTGCGTAGAAATTATTGCCGGCAACGAGAGAATCGCTTGCGATATGGGAACTGGGTTTAGATTGCTTGGAAATGCGCTTTTTGGCGAAGTTTTTAAAACTAAAATTCTTCGGCTTACGGTTCTTTTATCCCATCTTCACTGGGACCATATTCAAGGCCTGCCTTTTTTTGGAGAGTTATACCTGAACAAGGAGTCCGGTTTTAAGAATGATTTTACTTTTTACGGCGGAACAAATTGGCAGAGTGGCGTGGAATCTTGTCTTCAAGGACAAATGGACCCTCCTCTTTTTCCGGTTTCTTTCAAAGAAATTGAGGACCAAACCGCTAAATTGCAGATGAATACGGTTCATGATCAAATGAGTTTCAAAATCGGAGAAGCAGTAGTTAAAACTCGAAAATTAAATCATCCGCAGGAAACTTATGGCTATCGGATTGAGCATAGCGGCAAAGTATTTGTTTACGCAACTGATAATGAGCCATACGACCCGCTGTACCCTGACCCGAAATTGCTTGACCTTGCAAAAGGCGCTGATGTATTAGTTATTGATTGCCAATATACTAAGAATATTTATGAGGGTAAGGTGGGCGGAGTTCCTCGACATGGCTGGGGACATTCTTACCCTGAAGCAGTGGCGCAAATAGCTCTGCAAGCCGGAGTTAAAAAGATGACGCTTTTTCATCATGACCCCGCATCAACTGATGAGCAAATTTATCAAATGGAACAGAATACCCAAAATTTAGTTCACGCGCTTGGCGGCAATACAAAGGTGATTGCCGCTTATGAAGGATTAGAAATTGAACTTTAAAAAAAACCGCTCCCCAAATGAGCGGTTTTCCAGGAAGTGAAAAAGCGACTGCTCTCCAATGAAAATTGGAGAGTTTTTATATTTATAGTCGCTTTTCTACTTCCTGGTTTTTTATTCAAAAAAATACAAAGTCCCCGATGTATTATCGGGGACTTTCCAGCCAAATTTCTCTTTAGCTGGACACTGGCGCTTCTTCTGTAGGCGGAGTGGCAAAGAGCCGCGAAACATCTCAGACGTCAAACTTAACGTCATGATATGCTTCTATGCCTTCGCCGTTGGCATTGACTGCGTCCGGAATTTTAATCCGGATGGTGTCAATGCTAACCCGTTCGATTACTTGGTCTCCGCGCAGGAGACCGTAATCTTTTGGATTAAGACAGTCATTAGGGTCGCCATAGTGGCATACCGACTTGACTGTCTTTTCTCCGCACGGGCAGCACTCAACTTCGCCGCCTAACTCATCGCCATCATAGTAGAGACCTTTGTCTACCCAGTGATAGAGATGCCCCTTTTTACAGAAGGACGCCTTACCCGGAGCTCCCATGACTTACCTCCTTACTTATCCCATACCTCCTCTTGCGAGTGAGGGCTTATATGGGTGGCCAACCGCAGCCATTTGCGGTTTTATGTTACTAACCTTACTGTGCTTCATTCTTTTTTCATTTTTTTCTTGCCGCTGTTGGCCTGGAGGAATTTGGGAGCCGGACGCTATAGCTTCAAGGTACTATGGTTAAAAGTATAGCACATTATAAAATTCCTGTCAATTCCTCCAAAATGTCTTCCGGTATCGGTATGGCTTTGTCTTTTGGACTGGTTCCCGGGTACCGCCAGGCAGAGATAATCTTTATTCGCATGGGCGCTTTCGCATTGCCGAGTCCCGCATTGCGGGACGGAGGCGCGCTATTCGCATGCCGGAACATGACCCAAATTTCCTCTTTCCGTTTCTGCGTGTCATTCCGTTTCATTACCGCGGTGGTTTTCGGCGCAATCCCCTCTTCTTTGCGGGCTGGATTTTTCAAGACCGTTTTAATTTTCTGTTCCGAAAGCCGGTATTGGAGCATTTTATTTTTAACATGGTTCGTCCAGGAAAAATTTTTGTCGTCTTTTGGAAATTTAAACAGCATAAAAAGTTATAGGAATCATTCGTGCGAATGATGGATATGACTAATTAAATCTTTAATTGGCTGATTAAGGTGTTTTGGAATTTTATAATACACATTTTTACTGCGCTGTTCTTTTTCTACTATTTCAGCATTAAATAAATTTAATAAATGTTTAGAGGTAGCTTTTAAAGAAAGTTTTATAATGGAAGCGACATCTGAAACTGTTATTTCCCCATCATTTAAAAGTAATTTAATAATTCGCAACCGCCTTTTATTTCCTAATGTCTTAAATAATTTTTCCAATTCTTTTATATGCATAGTGTTTATTATTATATCATTTTAATAAAAAATTACAATTAAGAATCATTCGCACGAATGATTCTTATAAGAAAATAAAATAAAAATGAAAATTTCTTTTAATATAACTACCCGAGCGTAAGCTCGGAGTATTTATGTGCTTAATAAAAAGTATATAATTAAATTATGGGGTTAAGCAATAATTTAGCCGTTTTGCGTCGGGGACTGATTTTTTTAATTATTACGGCTTCTTTTTTACTGATGCTTAATGCCGCGAAAACCGATTCTTTAATTATCGGAGAGCCGCTATCGTCAACTATTGAAATAAGAGTTATTTCCATAATAATAACAATCACTCTGCTTTTATTTGTTTATTTTTTTGCTAAAGAATTGCTGGGCCGCTGGTGGGCAGTGCTTCCTTTATTGTTTACCGGATTTTCTCCGACCATACTTGCTTATGGGCATTATGCCGTTAACGACATTGTTTTCACTTTGGCGATACTGGCAGCTTTATTTTTTTTTACCCGTTCTTTAACTTCGCCGGCAAAAATGAATATCTTTTTTGCGGCAATGGCATTTGGTTCGGCTCAGGCATCAAACTTATCTTCCGTTATTTTAATTCCCTATTTTCTTTTGATAATTTTAATTTTTTATGCCGCCAAAATTTTTAAAAACAACAATTTGGAATCCGGAAAAACTTTAATTCAACTAACTCTTTTAGTTTTGGGCATAATTTTAATCGGGTATCTTTTTGTGGTTTATCCGGTTTATTTAACGAAGTATTTTGAAACTGAGTCGCCTCCGTTTCATGCCAGCCAGCAGTTTATATACGGTCCTATGAAAATATATTTAAACGACCTTGTGGCATATTATTCCAGCCAATCTCAATCAATTTTGCCTTGGTGGCATTATTTAATCATTTACCCGCTTAAAGAACCAATGCCTCTTTTAATCACGATTTTATTCGCAGCCATTATGGGAATAATTTATTTTTTAGCGGGATTAAATTTTAATTTTAAAATTACCGGGCAAAAATTCAACGGATACCTTAATACTTACGGAACAGAATTTTCTTTGCTTATCTTTGCCGTTTTATATTGGAAGTATATTTCCATAAGTCCAGGCAATGGGGGCATTAATAAGCTCCTGCCGATCTTGCCGATAATGCATATTCTCGCCGCAATTCCCATTAAAAAATGGTTTGCGCGCCGGCCGCATTATATAGCTACGACCTTAAAAGAAAAAATTATGAATTGGCTGAATTCTTTGATTAGTTTTTGGTTAAAATCCGTTATTTTGGGAATTATGGCAATCTGGCTTATAATTTCCGTTTTCTTGGCGACGCCGCATTTTTTATCTTACGCCAACGGATTATTTAAAAATAATTATCAATATCCGTTTAATTACGGAATTGACCTTGGTCAGGATTTAAAACGGCTGAAAGAATGGGCGGATATAAACTTAGAGCCAAGCGAAATTATTGCCGTTGATTATTTTGGAACGGAAAATCCTAATGCTTATCTCGGCGCAAGATTTGCGCCGTGGCATTCGTCCGACGGCAATCCTAAAGAAAACGGAATAGGTTGGTTCGCGCTGTCGGTAAATAATCTGCAAACCGCCATGAAAAATCCGGATGAATATCGATGGCTGGAAAACCTTGAACGGCCGATCGACCTGGTAGGAAAAACCATCCTAATTTACAGGTTATAATTTACAGGTTATAAGCCATTACAAAAAATTATAGGTTCTTATAAAAAATGCGGTTTTCCACCCTTAAATCAACGTATCTTATATTTTTAAAACCGGTTTCTTCACGGATGGATTCCAGAGAATTCAGATTGGCGGAAGGGTCAAACCTGACACTGAATAAAAATTCCGTTCCGGCATAAGTTTTTACCTGAACTTCTTGAAGTTTTCCGTCATAAATAATTTTTTGAATGGGAAGACGCAGGCCTAAAATGCCTTTTAAAACAGCCGTTACATCCGTTATAAACCTGTCTTCAATAACTTTATCCCCTAAGCTGATTCTTTTTTCACCGTTATCATAAACGGTTAGAATAAGTGAACCTTCTGTTTTCGGGGCTTCTTCAAAAATAACGCCATTATTATCCATCCAGTGGCAATCGTCGCCGGTTGAACACCAAATGGCGAATCGCTCCCGTTCTTGGATATCAATAATAACTGATTGACGGAGCCAATCTCTATCAATATCGGCTTTTGATAGGGCGGTTCCGGAAACATTAAAATTTTTGCCGTTCCAAACAAAAAGATTATTTAAACCAGAAAAATTTTTAATTTCGTTGTTTAAAATCAGCGGCTGGAGAATGTTTAAAACTTGCCTGTCGGTCAAATGGCGCGCTCCGGTGATTTTAAAATTCCTGACTTTAAAAATCGGCGAATAAAAAACGGCGTAAAAAATTCCTATCAGCGCCAAACCCGATAAAAATATCCAAAAATATAATTTTATCCTAAAAGAAGAACGGTTTTTTTGCAATCGGTTTTGGTCAAGATAAACTTGCATTGAAGAGTTAAACGATAATCCGTTTAATCAGCGGATTAATGCGGGTAATCAATTCATAATGGATGGTATTTAATTTTTGGGCGGCATCAAAAGCGGAAATTTCTTCCCCTTTTTGCTTTCCAATAATAGTGGCTTTATCTCCGGCTTTGCAAGAAATACCGCTAACATTTACCACCACTAAATCCATAGAGACGCGTCCCAATATCTTAGCCCGGATGCCGCGAATCAGAACTTCTCCGATGCCGGACAATGCCCTTGGAAATCCATGCCAGTAGCCAATCGGCAAAATTGCCATCAATATCGGTTTGTTTGCCCGTTCAATCAAGTCATAGCCGATAAAATCACCTTTTTTAACCGTTTTAATTTCGCTGATAATCGTATGCCAAGAAAGTGCCGGTTTAAATCGCAAGTCCTGCCTTTGCAGGGATAATTCTTTAGACGGCCAGAGTCCATAAAGGCCAATTCCGGTTCTTACGGCGTCCAGATGGTATTTATCGTTGATTAGAGTTCCGCCAGTGGCGGCGGCATGCTTAATTAGTTTTTTAAAACCTCTTTTTTCAAACAAAACCGCAGCTTTATTAAAATTGGCAAATTGCCAATCGGTATAAGCAGGATAATTTAAGTCCTTAGCGGATGCAAAATGGGTATACACGCCTTTCAGGCAATTTCTAATTTCTAATTTAGAATTTCTAATTATTTTTATAACTTGCGGAAGGTTTTTAAAATAAAATCCCTGCCTATGCATTCCAGTGTCAATTTTAAGGTGGAAAAATGGCTTATGTTTACTTTTGGCAAAGTAAGCCAACGCGTCAAAATTAGATATGGTAACGGTAAGCTCGTTTTGGGCGGCGTCTTTTAAAAAATGGGGCATTGTCGGTCCGAGCACTAAAATGGACTTTTTAACGCTGTTTTGGCGCAATTTTAACCCCTCTGCCACGCTGTCAACGCAAAAACCGTCCACTTTATGGCTGACCAGCTTGGAAAATTCCACTAATCCGTGTCCGTAAGCGTTGGATTTTACTACCGCCCAAAGCTTGGTTTTCGGTTTCAGCAACGAACGCAAAACTCCGCAATTATATTCGGCGGCATTCTTATTGATTTCCACCCAGGTTTTAAATTGATGCATAGTTGAAAATAAAAAACTAACCTAATATAATAATAGCAAGAAGTTCTTTGGGAGTATAATACGATGAGAAAAGAGCTTGGACAGATCTGGCGCCAATTCAGGGAAAGTCCGTTTTTTCTGCAAGCATTGCTTGTTTTGGTAGTATTAAGCATACCCATAGGAATGCTTTTAGAAAAAGTAGTTACTGGCCGTATTACCTACGAACAACAGACGCTAATCAATTCACTAAAAAGCGACCCTTTATTAGATTTATTATTATTTCAAGTTATACGGGCGGGGCTTGAGCAAGAATTTTTTTATAGAGGACCGATACGATTATTAGTTCTTTTTGCGCCTCAAATTAGCCGTAAAAATATCGGATTACTGTTAAAAATTTTCGCGTGGCTGGTAATTATAATGCCAATGTATTTTTGGGTGCCTGGACATCCTGATGCTGTACAAACAGTTTTGCTTGGGTTGGCTTGCGGCTGGACAGTATTAAAAACGAGAAGTTTGGAAAGCGCCGTTTTAATTCATATGGGATTCAACGCGCTTAATTTAATTGGCGGGCTTATCCAATATCGATTTTTTTAATTTCATCTATGCCTAAATACGGTTGCAGTATTTTGGGAACGGTTATCGTTCCCTTTTTTGTTTGGTAATTTTCCATAATGGCAATAATCATCCTGCCGATAGCAAAGGCCGTGCCGTTTAGCATATGGACGTACTGAGGGGTTAGGGTTGAGGGGTTAGGGTTGAGGGGTTTATACCGAATTTTTAAACGGCGGGATTGAAAATCAGTAGTATTGGAAGTAGAATGAGTTTCCCGATACTCGCCTTTTCCGTTATTTTGTCCGGGCAACCAGACCTCAATATCGTATTTCGCCGCCGCCGGGTCTCCCAAGTCGCCGGAGCAGATATCAATTACCCGATAAGGTAATTCCAGCGTTTGCATTAATTTTTCCTGCAAAGAAAGCAGAAATTGGTGCTCTTTTTCCGAGTCCTCCGGTTTTACGTAACTGAACATTTCCACTTTATCAAATTGGTGGACGCGCAAAATTCCTTTGGTGTCTTTGCCATAGGAACCGGCTTCCCGCCTGAAACAAGTTGAAAAAGCCACATATCTTTTCGGCAGTTCTTTTTCTTCAAAAATTTCGTTTTGGTGCATCGGCCCGACGGATTGTTCGGAAGTGCCGGCCAAATACAAATTATCCGCAGGCAAATAATATATTTCATCTTTTCCCCGTTCCAGATAGCCCATTGACCACATTGATTTTTCATTAAGTAAAACTGGCGGCACCACCGGAATAAATCCTTCTTTAACCAATATTTTTAAAGCTAAATCCACTAAAGCGAACTCCAATAAAACAGCGGCGCCTTTTAAATATCCAAAACGGCTTCCGGAGACCTTTGCCGCCCGTTCAATATCAATTAAATCCAGTTCTTGCGCCAGAGTTAAATAATCTTTCGGCTTGTCCAATTTTGGCTTCTCGCCTACTTCTTTCAAAATTTTATTTTCGGACTCGTCTTTGCCAACCTGCGCCGATGCTAAAGGCAAATTAGGCATTTGATGCAAGGCCTCCTGGCGCATTTTATCCAAATCAGTCATATCCGCCTCCAACTTTTTTAAAACGTCTTTAATTACCCTTGCTTCCTCAATTTTTTTTTCTTCTCCTAATTTTTTCTGCTTAGCGCGGGAATCGTCAAATTGCTTAGTAAGAACCCGCCATTTTTCGTCCAGCTCTAAAAATTTATCAACCAAATCGGGAGCGGCATTTTTTGCGGCTAACCCCCTTTTAACTTCTTTTGAATTATCGCGGATAAAATTAATGTCTAACATAGTAAAAAATAATATAAATTATTATTTTAAGGGCCGGAGCGTCGGAAAAATAATGATTTCTTTGACGCTGTGGCTGTCCGTTAAAAGAGAGACCAACCTGTCAACGCCAATGCCAAGCCCGGCTGCCGGCGGCATTCCATATTCCAGCGCTTCCAGATAATCTTCATCCAGGCGCGACGCTTCTTCGTTGCCGGAACGGTGCATTTTTTCCTGTTCTTCCATCCGCCGGCGCTGTTCTTCCGGGTCGTTTAATTCCGAATAACCGTTGGCAATTTCCATTCCGGCAATCACCAATTGGAATCGTTCAGTAAAATCCGGATTATCCGGGCATGATTTCGCCAATGGTGAAATTGCTTTCGGATATTTAATCACCAAAGTCGGTTCAATTAATTTGGGGCGAACCTCTTTTTTAAAAATTTCGTCAATCTTTCCCATATTTAAATCCCTCATTTTTTTTCCGGTATGCTTTTCCACCAAATTTTGATAATCCTCTATTTTCCATTCAGAGCATAAATTTAATTTAATGCCTTGATAAACTGCCGTTTTAATCCGCAGTTTATCCAAAATAGCTAAAAACCATTTTTGCGTTGCCGCCATCAGGCCTTTGTAATCCTGATACGCCCAATATAATTCCAACATAGTAAATTCCGGATTATGTTCCCGGTCTATGCCTTCATTGCGGAAATTGCGCCCGATTTCAAATATTTTTTCAAAACCGCCCACTAAAAGCCGTTTTAAGTAAAGTTCCGGCGCGACGCGCAAATAAAAATCTTCATTCAAAGCGTTATGATGGGTTTTGAATGGCCTGGCAATAGCTCCGCCGGCAATCGGCTGGAGCATTGGCGTTTCCACTTCTAAAAATCCGTCCTTTTTTAAAATCTCTCGCAATTCCTGAATGATTAAAGAACGTCGCTGTATCTTGTCTTTAATTTCTCCGTTTAAAATCAGGTCCAAATATCTTTTTCGATATCTTTCTTCAATATCTTTTAATCCGTACCATTCCGAAGGCAGAGGCCTTAAACTTTTAGCCGCCATTTCCAACTCCTGAACTTTAACGCTTTTTTCTCCTTTTTTAGTTTTAAATATCCGTCCTTTTACGGTGATAAAGTCCCCTATATCCAGACAGTTTTTCCATAAATCAAAATTTTTAACTGATTTTTTAACAAGCACTGCCTGGATTCGGCCGCTTTCGTCTTTTAAATCCACGAACATTACTCCTCCTTGCGCCCTAAGACCGAAAATCCGCCCGCTTACCGCAACTGTATTTTTAAATAAAGATAAAAATAAAAAATGCCGCAAAACTTTTTTAATAAGATGCGTTCTTTTGGGATTGCTCGGATAGGCGTTATAGCCGGCGCTAATGATGCTGTCCCTTTTTTTTATCCGTTCTTGAACAATATCCTTTAACATGAAACTTACTCAATGGAAACTATTGTGTATTCCGTTTTGCCGTTTGGCGCGGAAACCACCGCTTTATCGCCTATCCGTTTTTCTAAAAACGCGCTGCCTAAAGGCGATTCATTGGAAATCAAACCGGAAACCGGGTCAGCTTCATTAGAGCCGACAATGGTAAATTTTGTTTTTTCTCCATTTTTTTCTACTACCACCGTTGACCCGACATTAACGATTCCCGAAGAAAATGTCTTTTCAATTATTTTCGCGTTCTTAATCATATCTTCCAATGCCGAAATTCTCGTTTCTACCTGCGCCTGTTCTTCTCTTGCTTCGGCATATTCGGAATTTTCCGACAAGTCCCCGAATTCTTTTGCTTTTTTCAGCCGTTCGCCGACTTCTATTCTGCGACGGGTCTTCAAATCCTCATATTCTTTTTTTAATTCTTCTAACCGTTCTTTTGAGAGATATTGTTGGTCCATTGTTTTGTTTTTTCAAAAAATAACTAATTTGTGCGAATAAACTAATATGTGAATTCGTTATTCGATGATGAAATTCATTTTAAATTGTAAGTATTCCTCCAAAGCCACCAGCGTACTTTAACAACTTCCCATAAAGTTTGCAAATACCCTTTTATAGGCACGGCCCGTTCCGGATTATTGGCCCAGAATATCGGGATTGATTTTATTTTATAGTTTAGCGCTTTAGCGATTGCCAGCGCCTCAACATCAAATCCCCAGCCGTCAACTTTAGTCAGATGAAAAATTTTTTCCGCCGCCTCGTCGGAAAAACATTTAAATCCGCATTGCGTATCCCATACTTTAGGCAATAAAATCGCCTGAATAAGAAGATTGCCGAGATTGCCGATAAGCCAGCGATACCACGGCTGGCGCGGAAGCATCCTTGCCCCCCTAACATCGCGCGAACCGATAGCCACTTCATAACCTTCTTTAAAGTAAGGAATCATTTTATTGAATTCCACTATGGAAGTGGAATTATCCGCGTCCATAAAAAGCCGCCAAGTGCCTTTGACGGACAACATTCCTAATCTCACCGCCGCGCCTTTGCCTTTATGTTCTTTATTGTCAATCAATTTTAGGTTTTCTATCAAGGGTATAAAACGGCTGGTAATTTTAGCCGTATCATCGGTTGAGCCGTCA
Source organism: Candidatus Harrisonbacteria bacterium RIFCSPHIGHO2_02_FULL_42_16 (assembly GCA_001818695.1). GTDB lineage: Bacteria > Patescibacteriota > Minisyncoccia > UBA6257 > 02-FULL-45-10c > 2-02-FULL-42-16. The sequence goes on from MHJG01000003.1 coordinate 65,891, forward strand.
TTCACAACCGTAATGTCATAAGAATATTCCTGCTGTTCCAAATGCTTGTCAATATCAATAAGCGTCAGCGGTAGACGCTTAGCTTCATTATAAGCGGGTATTATGACTGATAGAAAAGGCCGTGCCATACGAACATTATAACAAAAAAGACGTTTTTAGGCGTCTTTGTTTTTTTAAAGATTTATTGTGGCTATTCTTCTATTATGCTTTTTTAAAAGATGGTTAATCATTTTATCGGAAATAATTATTTTACGGCAATACCTGCACACTACACAGCAAGGAGCATTATGACGACATTTATAGCGATGCTTCTTAGAATGATACTCACAATTGCATTCAAACATACCCCCCCCTTATTGCAATATCTATTTTAAAGGTTCTTATATTTATTAGATAGTATATAAAAACTCTATTTGTTTTGTCAAGCGAGTTAACGAGTCAATACCTCCGGCTCCCTTTCAGTAATCAACACTGTATGTTCAAAATGGGCGGTTAAACTTTTGTCGCGGGTGGCATAGCTGTCATCGGAAAGTTGGCGGATATAGGGGTCGCCCGCCGAAACCATAGGTTCCAACGCCAGTGTCATTCCCGGTTTTAATTTCAAGCCGGTATTTTTCTGGCCTTCGTTAAAAATCGGCGGGTCTTCATGTAATTCCCTGCCAACGCCGTGCCCGCTCAAACCCTTTACCACTTTAAATCCATTTTTCGTAACATAATTATTGATTGCCCAGCCAATATCGCCTAAAGTTTTTCCCGGGCGGCATTCTTTAATGCCGACTAATAAAGCGTTGCGAGTGGTATTCATAAGCCGTTTTGTTTCATCGGATATTTTTCCAATGCCGACCGTAAAGGCCGCGTCAGCAATATAATTCTGGTAAGTAACGCCAAAATCCAGCTTTAATAAATCGCCGGATTTAAGTTTATAAATAGTTGGCGTTCCGTGCACCACCACTTCATTTAAAGAAGCGCAAATAGAAGCCGGAAACGGTTTGGCCGCGCCATATGGCTGGTAACCTAAAAAAGTTGGTTCGGCGCCGGCTTCTCCAATCAACTCTCTTGTCAAATCGTCTAATTCTATTAAAGAAATGCCTTCTTTCACCTCTTCTTTTATCCGTTTCGCCGTGGCGGCAAGAATTTTTCCGGCCGCTCGAATCAACTTAATTTCTTCAGCGGTTTTTATCATACAATTACATCAGCGCAATTTTTTTAAAATTGAAGCGAATACTTTATAAGGCAAAGGTCGGCCGTCCACTTTTATAATTTTATAACCTTTTTTACGCAATCCGTTCAGAATTGGTTCGGTTCTTTCTTTATATTCTTTAATGCGGGTTTCAAATACTTTTGGATTATCCACAGAGCGTTTCCGCAGTTTTCCGCCGCAAAGGGGGCAGGTTTTATGTTGGTCAGTGTCATTGTATAAAATTGCCGTTCCGCAAACCGAACAAATTTTACGATTTTTATTTCTTAAAATTGAAATTTTGGGGTTAATTTCTAAAAAAAATAGGAGAATATTTTTTTTACCATATTCTTTTTCTAAAATGCTGATTATTCCTTTATTTTTGCTGTCGCCGAATGTCTCAAAAACAGTCCGCGGAGAACCGCTGAATATCACGCCAAATCCGGCCTTGGCAAGTTCCCTGGTTTTTTGGCGGACAATTTTTAAAACCCAACTTGGCGTGCAAAGTTTTCCGGTGTCAAAAATAACTTTTTCCCGTTGGATAACTTTGTCTTTTTTATTCACGGGGTCACGCACTACTTGTTCTATATATTTTCCGGTATCAAAATGAATCATTCCGAATTTTCCAGCAATCAGATTTGCTTGCGTCCCCTTGCCCGCTCCCGGCGGTCCGTAAATTATAATCGCTTTACGCATTTACAGCATTATAACACAAAGCGGCTATTTATTTTTTAAATTCCTTCGTATTCCCTCATCACTAATTGTGATTCTACCTGTTTCATTATTTCCAGCGCCACCGATACTACGATTAAGAGAGCGGTTCCGCCTAAAGTTAAAAGCTGGATACCGGTCAGAATTTGAGTTAAATTCGGCAAAATAGCGATAGTTCCTAAAAATAAAGCTCCAAATAAAGTAATCCTGTTGATTATTTTTGCTAAAAATTCTCCCGATGGCTGTCCCGGCCGAATGCCCGGAATAAATCCGCCGCTTCTTTGCAAGTTCTTGGAAATTTCTTGAGGGTCAAAAGTGATAGCGGTATAAAAATAAGTGAATACCACTACCAGCATAAAATAAAGCGCGGCATAGATAAATTGGTTAGTTAAAAATTGATTTACTATGGCATTTAAGCGGATAGCGAGGTCGGTGGAAATTAAAGCGGATATTTGAGCCAAAAATTGCGGAAATAACAACAAAGAAATGGCAAAAATAATCGGGATAACGCCGGCTTGATTTACTTTAAGAGGCAAGTAGCTGGAAACGCCGCCGTACATCCGATTGCCGCGAATCCGTTTTGAATAAGAAACGGGTATTTTCCGCTCGCCTTCGCTGATAAAAACCACTCCGGCGATTACTACGACGCTTAATAATAAAAACACCGCATAGGTAGGCAGGAGTCCCGGGTCATAGCCGAAAAGTACGCCGCGCACCGTACTTGGCAAACCGCTTACAATGCCGGCAAAAATTAAAAATGATATTCCATTGCCGATTTTTTGTTCACTAATTAATTCGCCAAGCCAGACAAGGAATACAGAACCGGCAGTAACTAAAATCACATTTCGGATAGTGTCAAAAAATGATAATGGCGAAAGCACTTGCTGGGAAAGCAGAAGATTTAAAAATCCATATGCTTGCAAAGCCCCAAGCGGAACGGTTAAATATCGAGAATAGCGGTTGAATTTTGCCCGGCCGGCTTCGCCTTGTTCATAATATGTTTCTTTGAGATGAGGAAAAATCATGGTTAAAAGTTGCATTATAATAGTGGCCGTAATGTAGGGGCCGACTCCCAGCATTACAATAGAAAGATTAGAAAGAGCGCCGCCGGAAAAGATATTAAAAAAACTAAACAGTTGGTTTGAACTGAAAAACGCGCTTAGCCGTTCAGAGTCAACGCCGGGAATGGGAATAGCCGAAAATAATCTGAAAATTACTAATAATCCGGCTACTATCAGGATTTTATTTCTTATATCGGGGGTTTTAAATATTTGTAAGAACTTATTCATTATTGTATTTTTCCGCCGGCTTTTTCTATTTTTTGGCGGGCGCTTTTGGATGCCGGCAGTCCGGTTATGGTTATCGACTTATTCAGTTCTCCGGAACCCAAAATTTTTATGTTGCCTAAATTATTTTTTGTAAATGCCGTTTCCGCCATTTTATTTAAATCTCCGACATTAATTATTCCCAGCTTTTTTTGGATACTTTTATTTCTAAAACCTCTTAATTTAGGGATGCGGATTAGCAAGTCCCGTTCGGCGGGTCTGATACGGTGGCCGGCCCTGGACTTCTGGCCTTTTGTTCCCCGTCCGGAAGTCGTGCCTCTTTTCCCTCCCCGGCCGACCCGCTTAGATTTTTTGCCTTTTTGTTTTGAATTTTTAAATAAATCCATATTTTTTTATGATATCCGTTCTTTTAAAACTTTTAATTGTTTCAGCGCTTTTATCGTAGCGAAAGCGTTAGTTAATTTATTAGGAGTCCTTCCAAGACATTTCGCGGTAACGTCTTTAACTCCGGCTAACGATAAAACAACCCGAACCGCGCCTCCGGCTTTTAAGCCATGGCCTTTTACGGCCGGTTTTATTAAAACATCCGCCGCGCTGAATTTTGCCCTGACTTCATGGGGAATAGTTCGGTCTTTTAACGGAATAGTAATAAGATTTTTTTTGGCGTCAGATTTGGCTTTTTCAATTGCCGACCGGACATCTAATCCTTTTGCCACTCCTACTCCGACTTTTCCATTTTCATCTCCAATCACCAAAGTAACTCTGAAACGAAATCTCTTGCCGCCCGCCACCACGCGGGTGACTCGGCGCAAATCCAGAGTGCGTTCTTTATAATCGTCTTTTTTATACTTATAGCTGTTATCCTTGCCGCCGTATTGCCGGCGAGGCGCGCTATTATTTTGATTTCCTTTTTGCTGATTTATTAACATGGTAGTTTATTAAAATTAAAATTTAAGGCCTTTTGCCCTTGCGCCTTCCGCCACCGCTTTTACCCGACCGTGGTATTTATAGGAACCTTTATTAAATACGATTTTTTCAACACCTTGTTTTAATAATTGTTCGGCGGCCAATTCTCCCAATGCATAGGCCTGCTTTGTTTTATTCCCTGATTTTTTATTAGACAAACCGCGCGTTGACAGCGATGCCAGCGTTTTTCCATAAACATCATCAATAAACTGAACATAAGTGTATTTATTGCTTCGAAACAAAGAAAGGCGCGGTTTTTCTGCGGTGCCAAAGATTTTCGCCCTATTTCGTTTTTTTCGCCTTTCCCGTTTTATATTTTTTAATTTTATACTTTTCATATTGGTTAGGATTCTGTTCCCACCGCCTTTTTACCGGCTTTTTTAACGACAATTTCATCTTTATACCGTATGCCTTTGCCTTTATACGGCTCCGGCTTCTTAATTGTCCGTATATTGGCGGCTACTTGCCCCACTTGGTTTTTATTAATGCCAGAAACTTTAATAATCGTATTTTTATCAACACTGATTTTTATATCTTCGGGAATTTTAAATTTAATCGGATGGGAAAAACCGACGTTTAACAGCAAAGTATTTCCTTCCAAGACCGCCCGATATCCCACTCCCTGAATAAGCAATTCTTTTAAAAATCCTTCCTGTACGCCGACAATCGCATTTTGAACCAGCGCGCGCATCGTTCCCCAATTAGCATTTGCCTGTTTCACATCCTTTTCGATATTAAAAGTCAGCACCCCGTCTTTCAAATTAGGATTAACAAACGACAAGATTGGAACTTTTAAAACCCCACCCTTACCATGGACCTCAATAATGCCGGCTCCTATTTTTACCGTTACTTCTGACGGAATTTTTATTGGTTTTTTACCTATTTTACTCATATATTATGTCCGATTCAAACCTACAAACTTTTTATCCAAATCTACAAAATACGGTTTAGATATTGTTTGTAGATTCGGATGTTGTTTGTAAGTTTGGATAGTTTCTTACCATACCTCAAATAATAATTGGCCGCCCAGTTTATTTTTTTTGGCCGTCCGGCCGTCCATAATTCCCTTGGGAGTTGATAAAATCAGCAAGCCATATCCTTGACGCACCGACTTGATATCTTTATAGCCCAAATATAGCCGCCGGGAAGGGCTGCTTAAAAATTTTAAGCCGCTTATAGCTCCTTCGCCATCCTTATATTTCAGGGTTATATCTATCGCTCTTTTTGGCATTCTGCCTTTTTTAGACACATCCTGTAAAAATTTATGTTTTACCAAAACCTCCAAAATGGCGAAATCCATATTGGAATAATAAGTTTTAAGGCCTGTCTTTTTGGCCGACTGGGCATTTTTAATTTTAGTTAATAAATCAGTATACATATATTACCACGAAGATTTTTTAATTCCCGGTATTTCGCCACGGCTCGCCAATTCCCTGAAACAAATCCGGCAAAGTCCAAAGTCCCTTAAATATCCTCTTTTTCGGCCGCAACGAAAACATCTCCGAACGACTCGGCTGGAATATTTCGGTTTTTTTTGCGCCCTTGCTATAACTGATGTTTTGGCCATTGTTAATGATTATTTTTTAAACGGTATTTTTAATTCTTTGTATAATTCCGTTGCTTTTTCCTTTTTTTGCAGTTTGGGGACTACGGTAATTTCCAGTCCAAAATTCACCTTGGAATAATCCGAACTAATTTCCGGAAAAACATAATGTTCTTTTAAAGACATCGTTAAATTGCCATTTTGGTCTAATGACTTGGGGTTAATGCCGCGAAAGTCCCTTACCCGCGGTAAGACCGCGTTAATAAATTTATTAAGGAATTCTTTCAGGCGAGCCCCTCTTAAAGTGGCCTTAAGGCCGACAACGGCTCCTTCCCGTACTTTAAAACCGGCAATTGATTTTTTTACCCTGCAAACAGACGGTTTTTGACCGCATATCATACTAATCTCTTTTATTAATTCCGGCAATATTTTATCGTCAAAACTTGGCTGGCCGGAAAGCCTGCCTATACCTACATTAATAACGACTTTATCTATATTTTTGTAAGGATTCATATTTTTTTAAAAAATTAAAATGCCGCTTGGCATTTTTTGCAATACCTGATTTTTACGCCTTCTTTATCTTTCTTATATCCGATCCGAACCGGCTTATCACAAGAACCGCAGATAACCGCGGCATTGGAAGCGTCAATATACCGCGATAAAAATACCATCTCCCCCTTTTCTCCCTGTTTTTTAGGACGCTGATGTTTTTTATAAATATTAATTCCTTCCACTAAAATTTTGCCGGTTACCGGATTAATCTTTAATATCTTTCCCCGCTTATTTTTATCCTTGCCGGCCATTATTTGAACATTGTCCCCTTTTTTTAATTTCATAATTTATTTTAATTCATCCGTGTCATTCGCGTGTATTCGCGATTTTGGTGTCGTTTACACGATTTCCTCCGCCATGGAAAATATGGTTTCATATCCCAGGTCTTTAATTTCTCTTGGCAATGGCCCAAAAATTCTGGTTCCCCTGGGTTCTTTTTTTTCGTCTATCAGCACTACTGCATTTTCCGCGAATCTTAAATCTATTCCGCTTTTCCGCCGCAAAGCGATTTTTTGGCGCACTACCAATGCTTTAACGATATCTTTCTTTTTAACCGCCTTTCTCGGTTCGGCTTCTTGAACCGAAGCAATTATAATATCTCCAAGCCGCGCGTATCTTTTGCGGCTTCCTCCCAAAACCCTAAAACAACGGACGGTTTTTGCGCCGGAATTATCCGCTACTTTTATTATTGTCCGTTCTTGTATCATGTTATATTTTACTAACGATTACCCATCTTTTTTCTTTGCTTAATGGCCGCGTTTCTTGGATTATCACCTTATCGCCGATTTTATATTCATTATTTTCATTATGAGCTTTAAAGTGTCTGGTAACTTTAAAATATTTTTTATACTTCTGGTGCAGTTTTGAGTAAGTAATAACCACCACTGCTGTTTTTTGCATTTTATCGGAAATTACCACTCCGTTTAATTTCCTTCCTTTGCTGTTGCCGCGCATGGCAAGACCGGCAGGGGGTTCTTTTTGTTCTTTAGGTTTAGGCAAATTCGCTTGCTTGGCCGTTTCGTTATCGGCTTTAACTTGAGAATTAACCGCTTCTTTATTTAATTTTCTTTTTAAGAAATCTAACATAGTAATTTTAATATCTTAAAATTATTTAACGCCATCTTTTTCTTTAATTAAGGTATTGATAACTGCTATGATTTTTTTTACTCTTCTTGCTTCGCGAACATTTTTTACCTTGCCGCCGGCAATATCCGCCCTTAACTGCCTAAGCTGTTCTCTATCCGAAACCAATTCTTTGAAAAGGTCGTCTTGGTTTTTATTACGCAAATCTTGTAATAATGCTTTTTTCATTATTTTGACACAATTTTAGTTTTTACCGGCAATTTATGGCCCGCTAAACGCAATGCTTCTCTGGCAATATTATCCGGCACTCCGTCCAATTCAAAAATAATCCTTCCGGACCTGACGGGAAAAACAAATTCTTTAACATCGCCCTTGCCGCCGCCCATAGTCACCTCCGGAGGTTTTTGAGTTATTGGTTTATCCGGAAAAACCCTTATCCAAAGCTTGCCTTCCCGTTTTAAAAAATTGCTGATTGCCCGCCGCCCGGCTTCTAATTGCCTGCCATTGACCCAGTTACTGCTTTGCGCTTTCAATCCATAATTTCCGAATGCCAAAGATGCTCCGCGTGTTTCAATATTGCGTTTTATGGAACGTCCTTTATGCCATTTTCTGTGTTTTACTTTTTTTGGAATAAACATATTATTGTATTTCCCCTTTATATATCCATACTTTTATTCCGACTGTTCCATAAGTCGTGTAAGCGGTGCTTTCTCCGAAATCAATGTTGGAACGCAAGGTTGTAAGCGGTAATCTGCCCTTGCCAAGCCATTCTCTTCGGGCAATTTCGTTTCCGTCCAATCGTCCGGAAAGTCTTATTTTTGCCCCCTGGGCTTCTCGATTACGCAATATGCCTTCTAAATATTTTTTCATCGTTCTACGGTAAGGCAACCGTTTTTCCAAATCCCAAGCGATTTGTTGAGATGTGACTTTAGCCGATACATCGGTTCTTTTCAGCTCTTCAACATTCAAAGATAAGGAAGATTTTTCCGTTTTTTTATATTTTTTGGACAATTTTAATAAGGCGGATTCTATCGCTTTAGTCAGTTCCTCTATTCCTTTTCCGCCTCGGCCGATAACCAATCCCGGCTTTGCCACTTTTATAAAAATCCGGCAATTAGACACGGTGCGTTCTATGCCGATTTTATCAATACCGGCGCTACTAATTCTTTCATTGATAATTTTACGGATTACAACATCTTCTTCCAGGCGGCGGGGAGCTTTTTTATCTAAAAACCACTTAGAGGCCCAATCCGAACTAATTCCAAGCCGAAATGAATTTGGCCTAATTTTTTGTCCCATAATAATTAAATTGATTTCCGCTGAAATAATTTTTTAATAAATCCAACCTTTTCTTTTGGCTTATCTTCTATCCGTTCCATCTTGGGCCTTGCTTTAATTTTTTTAGGGGCCGACCCCCTCTGTTCTTTAATTTTTTTAGGAATAACTATGTTAAATCTTGGCAATTTAGAATTTGATTTACCATCTTCAAGGATAAGAGACACGTGGCTGGTCTTTTTTTGAATAGGAGTGGCTCTTCCCATAGCCCGCGGCATAAATCTTTTTAACATTGGGCCATTATCCACCCTGATGCTTTGGATAACTAAATTATCCGCATTCAGCCGCTGGTTATTTTTCGCATTGGCAACAGCCGAACGCAAAAGTTTCAAAAGCGGCTGGCTGGAACGTTGCGGCCTGAATAAAAGCTGGGCCTCCGCTTCATTTACCGAAAGCCCTTTTAGGGCGGAAGCTACTAACCGGACTTTTCTGGGGGCTATGCGCAAATAATTTAATTGTGCTTTTATTTCTGCCATAAATTTTTATTTAGCCGGCTCTTTTGGAGCTTGAGCGCCGGCGGCCGTTGCCTGCTGGGAGGCCTCCAGTTCTCTTTGCATTTTGCCGCCGTGCCGGGTAAATTTCCGCGTAGGCGAAAACTCGCCGAGCCGGTGACCGACCATCTCTTCCGCCACTTTAACTTCTATAAAATCTTTTCCGTTATGGACTCCGAATGTATAGCCTACCATTTCCGGAGCGATTTCCGAATCCCGGGACCAGGTCTTAATAACCGTTTTTCCGTCGGGCTTAAATAAAGAAAGTTTCTTCAATAATTTGGGGTCCACATAGGGCCCTTTTTTTGATGACCTGCTCATTTTATTTTTTTGGCCTTCTTTGTATAATTAATTTTGTTGACCATCTTTTTCTTTTTCTTGTTTTTCTTCCGCCGGTAATATTGCCCCAAATATCTTTTGGGCGTTTGGTGCCTCGCGGCTGGCTGCCTTCGCCGCCTCCATAAGGATGGTCAACCGGATTCATCGCTTTTCCTCTAACCGTAGGCCGGATACCCAGCCAGCGGGAACGGCCGGCTTTGCCGATATTAACTAAATTCCAATCCTGATTGGATACTTGGCCAAGAGAAGCATAAGATTCCGATGGCACTTTCCTAACCTCTCCGGATAAAAGCTTTAAAACAGAGTATTTACCTTCTTGGCCGAGCACTTCCGCGTAGGAACCGGCGGAACGGGCAAGCTGGCCGCCCTTGCCGGGAATTAATTCCACATTATAAACCTGATATCCGATGGGAATATTTTTTAACTTTAATCTGTTGCCGGTATTTAAAACGGATTTTTCCGAAGTAATAATTTCTTGGCCTACTTTTAAATCTTTCGACGCCAAAATATACCGCCGTTCACCGTCGCGATAAATAACCAGAGCTATAAAAGCGGTGCGGTACGGGTCATATTCTATTGTTTCTATTTTTGCGGAGATATCAATTTTGTCCTGCCGAAAATCAACCATTCTGTACCTCCGTTTATTGCCGCCGCCTTGATGGCGCATGGTAATCCGGCCCTGATTATTCCGCCCGGAACTTTTAGACACTTTAGCCGTTAAGGCCTTGTGGGGCTTATTGGCGGTCAATTCTCCGTAATCAACGCTCGTCATTTGCCTCCTTGATGAACTTGTTGGTTTATAAATTTTCATCCCTCACCCTTAAAGGACCGCAACGTGGCTGCGATATCCTAGCATTAATTGGAGACCTTTGGTTAAAATTGTTTTTTTTTAGAAATTTCATATTTATAATAATTTTTCATCCCTCACCCTTAAAGGACCGCAGCGCGGCTGCGATGTCCTGATATTAATTTAAGACCTTTGGTTAAAATTGTTTCTTTTAGAAATTTCATATTTATAGTAATTTTTCAGTCCTTTAAGGGTGAGGGACTATTGCGGAATTATGTCTAATTTTTGGCCTTTTTGAAGAGTCATAATGATTTTTTTATAGCCAGGCCTTATCCCTAAAGAAGCCCCTAAGCGCCTTTTTTTGCTTTTGGCATTAATTACATTAGCGCTTATTACTTTGACATTATAAGTATTTTCAACTATTTTTTTTGCTTCGGACTTAGACGCCTTGTTTTCAACCAAAAAAATATACTTGTCTAACTTGCCAAGCTCGGTGGATTTTTCCGTAATTATCGGGCGTTTTACTAAAAATTTGTCCATTGTTAGTTTTAGCGGGGTAATTCTTCAAACGCTTTTTTATCAAAAATAATAAATTTATGGGTTAACGCCTCATAAACATTCAAGTCCTTTATTTTTAAAACCTTTACCATCGGTAAATTAGCCGCCGCCCGAAACGCGTTATTTTCACCCACGGAAATAACCAACAAAGAAGATTTATTGCCGGCAAGGTTGCTGATAACGCTAACGATATCTTTAGTTTTTGGCTTATCAGTAAAGCTGTCAACGATTTTTAATTGTTCCGCTTTTACTTTTTGAGCCAAAACTCCAGCTAACGCTTTTTTTGCCATTTTAACGTTAATTTTTTGAGAAAAATCTGTTGTATTTCTGGGGCCGAAAACTACGCCTCCGTGCCGCCATATTGGAGACCGACTGGAACCATGCCGCGCCCTGCCGGTTCCTTTTTGGCGCCAGGGCTTAACTCCGCCTCCTCTTACTTCGCCACGATTTTTCGTATGCGCTGTTGATGTCCGACGATTAGCGGCATAACTCTTAAATATCTGATGAATTAATTCCAGATTCAATGGTTCTGACAAAAAAGACGGCCCTTCAATTTCGCCGCTGACATTTCCGTGTTGATTGTACACCTTAAGATGAACCATAAATTTAAAGCTTATTAAGCATTAGCTTGTCTCCGGTATTTCCCGGAACCGAACCCTTAACCAAAACGGTCGCCTTTTCTTTAATAATTAACATAACCTCAATATTTTTTAAGGTTTTCCTGTCTCCGCCCATTCTTCCGGCCATTTTCCTTCCGGGCACTACTCTTTGCATGGCGGTGCTGCCGATGGAACCGGGCGCCCGATAGCGATTTTTTTGTCCGTGCGTTTTAGGACCTCCTCCAAATCCGTGCCGTTTAACCACGCCCTGAAATCCCTTGCTTTTGGTTTTTCCGACTATTTTTAATAAATCGCCTTCTTTAAATGAATCAACATTGGAGCTTTCTGCCAATTTTAAGGGCGAAACCGCAAAAACGGAGCCATTTTTCCAAATTTGGGTCATTTTCATTTTTTTTGCTTGGATATTTTGCATATTATCTCATTAAAAAACCGTCCCGCAAATTAGCGGGACGATTTTTTAATAATCTAATTAAAATTTCGTAATTGGCTAATTCCTTATGGGATTTGATATTACACCATTTTGATTTCAATATCAACCCCGGCAGGCAAATTAAGATTGGACAAGGACTCTATGATTCTTTGATTGGGATTCAATATGTCTATAAGTCGCTTGTGAATCCTCAACTCAAACTGTTCCCTGGAGTCCTTATGGACGAAAGTAGACCGGTTAACCGTGTATTTTTTGATTTCGGTTGGCAATGGCGTCGGGCCGACAATTTCGGCATCGTGCCGTTTTGCCATTTCAATAATCTGTTTGCAGGAATTATCAATCAATTTATGGTCATAGGCCTTCATCCGCAGACGCAATTTTTCTTTTTCAACTATTTGCTTTTTTACCATTGACCGATTCAAATCTACAAACTGTTTACCCAAATCTACAAAATTTATTTGGATTTGTAGAGTCGGGTGTTATTCGCAGATTAAGGTCGCTATTTTAATATCTTGGTCACTACGCCGGCGCCGACGGTTTTACCGCCTTCCCGGATAGCAAAACGCTGTTTTTCTTCCAGAGCAACCGGAGAAATAAGCTTAACGCTTAATTTCGCCGTATCGCCAGGCATAACCATTTCTACGCCTTCCGGAAGCATCACTTCGCCGGTAACATCGGTAGTCCGGATGTAAAATTGCGGCTTATATCCTTTAAAAAACGGGGTGTGGCGGCCGCCTTCTTCTTTACTTAATACATATACTTCCACGTCAAATTCCGTATGCGGAGTAACCGAACCCGGTTTTGCCAAAACCTGGCCTCTTTCAACGTCTTCTTTTTTTAAACCGCGCAAAAGCAAACCGACATTATCGCCAGCGCGCCCTTCATCAAGAAGTTTATTGAACATTTCTATTCCGGTAACCACCGTTTTAGCCGTCGGCTTAAGGCCGACCACTTCAATTTCCTCGTTAATCTTAACCATTCCGCGCTCAACTCTTCCGGTAACTACCGTGCCACGCCCTTCAATTGAAAAAATATCTTCAATCGGCATAAGAAACGGCTTATTGATATCCCGAACCGGTTCCGGAATATATTCATCCAGCGCTTTTACTAATTCCAAAATCGGTTTCGCTTCCTCGCTGTCGCCGGACTTAGTTTCCAGCGCTTTTAACGCGGAACCGCGGATTACCGGAATTTCATCTCCCGGATATTCATATTTTTTAAGAAGTTCCCGGACCTCGGACTCAACCAAATCAACTAATTCTTTATCATCAACCGTATCCACTTTATTCAAAAAAACCACCAATGCCGGAACGCCGACTTGTCTGGCGAGTAATATATGCTCGCGGGTTTGAGGCATCGGGCCGTCTGCCGCCGATACTACCAAAACCGCACCATCCATCTGGGCCGCGCCGGTAATCATGTTTTTAATATAGTCGGCGTGCCCCGGAGCGTCCACGTGCGCGTAATGCCGTTTTTCCGACTCATATTCCGAATGGTGCAGAGCGATAGTGATGCCGCGCGCTTTTTCTTCCGGCGCGTTATCAATTTGGTCTACTCTTTCTTCTTTGGCCGCCAGACCTTTTAAGAAAAGGACATGCGTTAAAGCCGCGGTCAAAGTAGTTTTGCCATGGTCAACGTGCCCGATAGTGCCGACATTTACATGCGGCTTTTTCCGTTCAAATTTTGCTTTTTCCGCCATAACTTTGTTATATTTATTTAATTTATAATTTCGACGCGCAATACTAAACAGTATACACTAACGCCTCAAAGTATGTCAACCCCTCACCCTTGCAAGAGTGTGTTTGGCATTTAGTTATACCTTTTTGCGTAACGCAGAGATAATAATAACTCTTGCAAGGGTGAGGGGTCAATAGCCCGAAATGGGGATAAAAGTACCTGATTGATTTATAAAAAATTCTCTGTTAAATTAATTATCAGAACTTTGACAGGAGGTTGCGGTGAAATCACTATTTTTGCTGTTACCCGAAGGTGCGGAAGCGCTGTTCTTATTCTGTTTGATAATGGCGCGCATTTGGGCCTTTAATAGTTTGGGAGTCCTTACTTTTTTTATAACTGTTGGATTAGCTTTAATTCCAATAATCAGTTGGTATGCGCGAGAATACCACATCCAAAAATTAAGCCGCCACGCTGTATTTCAGAAACTCGGGCTTCTGCCGGCGGATTTCAAAAAAGACCGCACGGTTATATTGTTGGTTTTTTTAGTATTTTATCTGGCAACAATTTCAATGGCTTTAAAATGGAATCCTAACTTTATAAAACAGCCGTATCTCGACTATCAATTTTTAACTCATTCAATTCTTTATTATCCATGGGCGTTGCTTCAGCAATTATGGCTGAACGGTTATTTCGTTAATCGTTTGGAAAAAGTATTCAAAAATGCAAAAATAACCTCTATCGCGGCCGGAGCGCTTTTTGCAATCGTTCATGCCCCAAATCCGGTACTGCTCGTTGCTACCTTTTTTGGCGGCATAACCAGCGCTTATTTCTTCCAGAGAAACCGAAATCTGTATTTACTCGCGTTACTCCATGTCCTTTTGGCAATTTCCATTAAATATTTTCTTCCGATGGAATGGCATCACAACATTAGAATCGGTCCGGGGTTTACAAATTGGACGCTCGGCGATTAAAATTCAAAACCCGCTTCATAAAAGAGCGGGTATTTTATTTCCCGAAGTTCGGTTGTTTAATTATTATACGAATCGCACTGCTAATTTCTTGCCAAAACCCGCGGCTATCTTTTGCAAGATATTGGTGTCAAGGTCGGGATAATTTAACGCCATAATCCGTGAAATAGTCTGCGGCGATATGCCGATTTTTCTTGCGAATTCAGCTGGCGACAAGTGTCGGCTTTTAAACAGTTGGGTTAAGGGAACTTTCGTGTTGGTCTCAATAGTCGAAAAAGCTTGAATTATCTAGCTTTTTCGACTGTTTTGACTAAGAATATACAACCAG
>MHJG01000004.1:0-1495 GCA_001818695.1 Candidatus Harrisonbacteria bacterium RIFCSPHIGHO2_02_FULL_42_16
GATATTTTAAAAAAGCTAAATAAAAAAGTTCTGGCTATCTCCATCCATAACTGGGACAGCTTGGAAAAAGTTAAGAAGATTTTAAATAAGATAAAAGCGGAGAAATAAATTATTCGTACCTTAACGCCTCTATAGGATTTAACGAGGCGGCGCGGCGAGCGGGATAATATCCAAAAATAATTCCGATAGCCGCGGAAACGCCAAAAGCCAGTAAAACCGAAGAAGCGGAAACTTGAGTTTGGATAACGCCAAGATAAGTTACCGCGAAAGATATCAGCCAGCCGAGAACCACCCCTATAAAACCCCCGATAAAAGTCAGCAGAACCGCTTCCATAAGGAATTGGCGGTTAATATCGCGTTTTTTTGCGCCAATGGCTTTTCGGAGCCCGATTTCTTTAATCCGCTCGGTTACAGTGGTAAGCATCATATTCATAATGCCGATTCCGCCGACCACCAAAGAAATGCCGGCAATAGAGGCAAGAAAAACAGTAAAAGTGGTAACTACTTGCGATAGAGTTCCCAAAATATCCGCTTGAGAAATTACCGAAAAATCCGGCTCCGGCACCCGATGCTTTTCCACCAACGCTTCAGTAACGGCATTCTGAATTTCAGTCATCCGGTCTTTATCCGCCACGCTGACATAAATAGTAGTGAGATAATCAACGCCGCTTAAAATCTTCTGCATCGTGGATAAAGGAACAATAACCAAATCATCCGGACCAGAAAATCCGGCGCCTCCTTTTGCCGCAAGAACGCCGATAACATTAAAATTAACTTTATTTATCCGGATAGTTTTTCCAAGCGGCTCTGTTTCGCCAAAAAGGTCTTTCGCCACGGTAGCGCCTAAAATAGCCACCCGCCCCAAAGACCGGACATTCGCTTCGCTTATAAAAACTCCGCCAGCCAACGAAAGATTTCTTACAAAATCATACGCGGGCGTTACTCCGTTAACGGTAGTATTGGTATTGTTTCCGGTTGGCGCGGTTATCTGAAATCTCCGGGAAACCTCCGGCGCCACCTCGGCCACTCCGTCAATTTCTCTGATTATTTCCGCATCTTCATTTTTAAGGGACGGCGCCGAACCGCGTCCTGAGGAAACAATTCCCCTTCCCGGTTGGACCACGCCCGGAAAAATCGTCAAAAGATTGGAACCAAGCCCCTCAATACTGGATTGAATGGAATTTTTCGCTCCTTCACCGATAGAAACCATGGCAATCACCGAGCTGATGCCAATGACAATACCGAGAATTGTAAGGCCGGAACGCGCTTTGTTGGCCGACAAGGCAATATAAGTTTCTTCAAAAATATCCAAAAAATTCATCCCTCACCCTTAAAGGACCGCAGCGCGGTTGCGATGTCCTGACATTAATTGAAGACCTTTGATTAAAGTTATTTCTTTTAGAAATTTCATATTTATAGTAATTTTTCAGTCCTTTAAGGGTGAGGGATTACTTTTATCGCTGATTATGAGACCGTCTTTAATTTGAATTATTCT
>MHJG01000004.1:1506-5460 GCA_001818695.1 Candidatus Harrisonbacteria bacterium RIFCSPHIGHO2_02_FULL_42_16
CCGCCACATTCGATTCATGGGTAATTAAGACAATCGTCCGTTTTTGCTCTTCATTCAATTCCCGAAATGTCTTTAAAACGATTTCTCCGGTTTTTGAATCAAGGTTTCCAGTCGGCTCATCGGCTAAAATCAAACTTGGATTATTGACAAGCGCCCGCGCAATTGCCACCCGCTGAATCTGGCCTCCGGAGAGCTGATTGGAAAAATGGTTAAAATGCGTTTCATCAAGCCCGGCGGCGCGAAGAGCCGATTCAGCGCGGTCTTTTCTTTTATGCCCGTCAACGCCGGCATAAACCAACGGCAACATTACATTCCGCAAAACCGTCGCCCTTGGCAATAAGTTAAACGACTGAAAAACAAAACCTATTTTATCTTTTCTGATATCCGCCAATTCATCATCGCTTAAAGTAGACACATCTTTTCCGTCTAAAAAATAAGTTCCGCCGGTTGGCGTATCCAGAGCGCCAAGAATATGCATCAGGGTGGACTTGCCTGAACCGGACGGACCCATAATCGCCACGAATTCACCGGATTCAATTTTAAAACTGACGCTCCGCAGGGCCTGAAAATCCAGAGCGCCGATTTTATAAACTTTTACGACATTTTTAATTTCAATCATACACTTACGTTTCAGCGACCCTAATGCACGAATTCACTCTAATGACTCTAATAAATTTATTAGTAAATTCGGGTGTCATTCGTAATTAGTGTCGCTCATTAATGCGGAATTCTAATCGTTCCTCCGCCACCGCCGCTCCGATTTCCTCCCGTAGCTTGAAAAATACTAGGCGCGGTTTGAGCCGCCGGAACAGAGGCCTGATTAACGGTTCTGACCACTATCCGAGCGCCTTCTTCAAGTCCTGAAATAATTTCCGTGGAAATATCGTTAGATAATCCAATTTCCACCGTCTGCCGGCGAGGCGGTACCGAAGAAATTACGTTTTGATTATTCTCTTCCGATAAAGATGAATCGAACATTTCAACGTAGTAATAATTACCCATTGACTTAACCGCGCTATTCGGCGCCAGTAAAATATCTGCTTTGGTATCGGTAATAATTGAAGCATTAACGCTCATTCCCGGTTTTATCCGGGCGTCTTCAGCGCCAAAAACGATTTTAACATTATAAGTAACTACGCCCTGGGACACGGTTCCAATCGCGTCCACTTCCGCCACTTCTCCGGTGATGTCCAATCCCTCAACTGCGTCAAAAGTCAGGGCGGCTTTTTGTCCGACCCTGACTTTGGAAATATCCACTTCATTCAAAGAAATTTCGGCAAATTTCTGCTTGGTAATCAGCGTAGCAACAACCGTGGCGGAAGTCACTGAATCCAATTTTTTAACATTTAATTTGGCGATGCTTCCTTCAAGCGGGGCGCGGATATAATAATCCGCCAATTTTTCCCGGGCGTCCAAAAACGAATTTTCCCGCTGTTTAATCGAAAGCTCCTGGGCCCGGATATCCAAATCCGCGTTCAAAACCGCGTCTCTATAATTTTTTATGCTATTTTTAGCGCTTAATAAATTAAGAAGGTGGGAATTGGTTTTTCCGGTATAAGTATCCAAATTTGACAAAAAAGCGCTCGCCAGCGTATCCGGCTGAAGAGCGCGGTCAGTCAATTTATCTTTATAAAACTGAATAAAATTATTAGCGCTTTTTACCGCTTCAGCCATTATTTTAACGGTATTATAAGTTTCCTCAATTAAAGATTCTATGAGGGCCTCGTCAGAAAATCGGCTGGCGGATTTATAATTATTAAAATTTTCATCATAGGCCTTGCGGGCGGACTGGTATTTCGCGTAAGCATCATCTCTAAATTGAATAATCTTTTCATCGTATTTATTTACGGCATTGGCAAAATAATCCGCGTTCCACTGGCCTTTGGAAAAATTTTCTCCGTATAGTATGTCTTTAACGCCGCTGATAACCGACGGCAAATCTAAAAACGCATTAGAAACCGTGTTAAACCCGTCTTCGTAGGATTTTTTAAGATTTTCCTGCGCCTGCTCTTTATTTCTGGGAATAGCCAGACCTTCCGGGCCTTTTAATTTTTCCAAAG
Organism: Candidatus Harrisonbacteria bacterium RIFCSPHIGHO2_02_FULL_42_16; assembly: GCA_001818695.1. Lineage (GTDB taxonomy): Bacteria > Patescibacteriota > Minisyncoccia > UBA6257 > 02-FULL-45-10c > 2-02-FULL-42-16. The sequence goes on from MHJG01000004.1 coordinate 3,567, forward strand.
TAATTTTGGCGCTTTCTAAATTCGCCTCCGCGTCCCTTACCGCTTTTTGAGCGTCTCTGGCATCCAGCTGGGCAATTAAGGTCCCGGCCCTTACTTCCTGGCCGCTCTTTACTCCGATATAGATAACTTCGCCGGACGCTTTTGATTTAACATCCACCTGATTGGAAGCCGACACTTGCCCGCTGCCACTCGTAGAAATAACAATAGTTCCCTTTCGGATAGTCCCCAGAACATAACGCGTTTCGCCATCCGTACCGGTTAATTTTCCAAATGCCCAATAACCGGATAAAATTAAAAAAACCGCGATGGCCGCGCTTGCCGCTTTATGAGCGGCAACCCAACTCTTAACCCGAATAACAATTTTGTAATTCAAAAATTTGTTCATAAAGATATTTTATCACTTTAAAAGAAAAATCTCTATGATTGCTAAAATTTCTCATGCATAGAATATTATCTAATATCTTTATATTTTTTAGTGATTGACTTATGCATAATTACCTGAGAAATAAAATTAATGACATATAAAAATGTGGTTTTAAACATACCCTGCCCGGCAAGCCTTCTGGAAGATGTGGGCATAAAAAAACTTGGACTAAATATAACCTTGCCGAATGCGTTGGCTCGGCGCGCGATATCGGTATCGTCGCCGTAAAATTGAATTGAGGTATCAAAACCATTCATTTTTTCCAGTACTGCCCTGCGGATGGCAAAATTTCCGCCAACAACCATATAACCTACAATCCAATACACTGGCATTGCCAATATATGCCAAAAAATCTTAACTAATAATTGCTGCCAACGGGAAGTATCGTAATAAATGTATGGGCCGCTCAAGCACGCGGATCGCGGATTATTTGTAAATTCCTCTAAAATTTTCTCCGGCCAACCGCGCGGCATACGGGTATCGGCATCTATAAATGCAAGAAGGTCACCGCGCGCCGTTTCAAAGCCCCGCTGACGGGCGCGCATAACTCCTTTTTTCGCCTCGGATATTACGGTTACTCCCTTACTTTCCGCTATGGCCCGAGTCCGATCGGAGCTGGCATTATCAATAACAATAATCTCCATAAATTTTCCGGAAGAATTCGCTATCGCATAATCCAGGCAATCTCCAATGCTTTTTTCTTCATTATAAGCGGGAATAATCAAGCTTAAGGTATGTTTTTCCATAATTATGTACGATTAATTTTTAAATATTAACGGATTTCTGTCCATTCTTTACTGGCCGCTTTTCCTTTTAAAAATATTGAAATGCTATCCTTTGCCCAAATCCATAAAAGTTTCGGCCAGCCAATAGCGTGGGCGCGCCGGCCGGTATGATATACGGTTAAAGTTCTTTCAAAATAAGTTTTGCCAATCTTACTTAATCGGCGAAACATATCATGATCTTCTCCCGCGACAAGCCGTTCGTTAAAACCGCCGATTTTTTTAAAATTATTTTTGCGTATCATCTGAAATTCGCCGGACGCCGCGCCAATTCCCCAAACGTTATTAAACACAAAATACGCAACGTTTAAAAAAGAAAAAATTATTTTGTCCCAAAAAGTTTCCAATTCCGGAAAAACCCGCAACGCTACTGTTAAACCGACAAGACGAGCATCGGCGCGAAAAAGCTCGCGGGCCTTACTAAAAAAAGCATCTTGGTCGGAAATCAAAATATCGGCATCTAAAAATACAAGGTATTCTCCTTGCGCCGCGGCTGCTCCAAAATTTCTGCCGGCGGCGATTGTCTGGCGCTGATTGCCTTGATGAATTAATACTGTATCCGCTTGTCGCTTTGCTATTTCTATTGTTTTATCAGAACTGCCGCCGTCAGATACAATAATTTCCTTTGCTCCCGAATAACCCGACAAACTATGGATAGTTTTTTCAATAATCGCTTCTTCATTTAATG
>MHJG01000004.1:5490-7907 GCA_001818695.1 Candidatus Harrisonbacteria bacterium RIFCSPHIGHO2_02_FULL_42_16
AATTTTATTTTTCATATATCTTGTAAAGCCGTATATGCCCAACACTGTCATTATGCTAACACTAATGATAAATCCTATCCTCAAACCGTCAGCTATATATCCATATAATCCGCCAAAAAAATATCCGATAGCCAACATTATAAAAACGAAAGTAAACTCCCCTAATGAGTTTAACATCATATATCTTGAGAAAGGCACGCGAGTAACGCCCGCCGCCATAAGAGTTGCTAAAGACATGCCAAAGCCCATGGTTATTTTTGATATCAATAAAATACGGCCATGATAACGGACAAAAAGCCCTTTCGCTTTTTCTAATGATTCAGCAGAAACTCCAAAAAGATGACCATGTTTTTGAATTGCCGGCTCCGCAAAAAAGTAACCGATATAATACCAACCGGCATCTCCAATAAGATCTCCGGCCACTAACGATAAAAATGCCGGAAAAAAACTAAGCGCCTCCATACGGAGTAAAAAACCAACCGCGACCATAAGCGCCGGACCTTCTATAATAGCCCCTACTACAAGCAACGGATATTTATAAATATCCGCAAATGCTATAAAATAAGCTGTGAATCCCGATAATTCCATACAATAATTTAAATTTTATCATTTCTTGCCCTCCCTATCCAGTCGCCAATCAACCACGCGTGAAAATTTATTTTTTGCTTAAATTATTATAATATTTAAGTAGGTACCAAGTCGGCAACGGATAAATATAAATGTGGTTTATTAATGGATAAAATCAAACATAGGTATCTCCTGCATTTCCGGAACAAGGATTTTCTGGTATCGTTTATTTCTTCAATCTTAATTCTTCTCGCCTCGCTAGTGGTAAATTTTTACGCCGCACTGTACGCAACAGAAAAAGCCGGCAACGCGGTAACTGACCTTATTTTGGACAACATTCGGGTATATGACGTAGACGGCATATTTATCTACGGACCGATAGTTCTCTGGACATTCGTTGCTTTTATTCTCTTGGCCCATCCCCATAAAATTCCTTTTGCCCTAAAAGCCGTCGGCTTATTTGTCTTAATTCGCTCTTTCTTTGTTACCCTTACCCATCTTGGGCCGTTTCCCACCCGAGTGGATGTTCCTTTGGTAAATATAATCAGCAATTTCACCTCCGGCAAAGACCTCTTTTTTTCCGGACATACCGGCCTCCCATTCCTGCTGGCCTTAATTTTTTGGAAAGATACTTACCTCCGCGTTTTATTTGTCCTTTTTTCCATCTTATTCGGCGCTGTGGTGCTGATGGGACATCTGCATTATTCCATTGATGTGCTGTCGGCCTTTTTCATCACCTACACCATTTATCACCTTGCCAAAGCCATCTTCAATAAAGATAAAAATCTGTTTGCTATTGAAAACGATTAAGAGCTTGCGAAACTTTATAAGTTATAGTAGAATACCAGCAGTTCTGACGGGGGGAAAAATGAATAACTTAGTTGGCCAGGTTGCCAATTTTATTGAAAAAGATATTTCCCGCAGGCCGGATTGTTCCGAACAAATAGCAAAGTCAATGCTGGCTATCCTGAAAATCAGAAATATACAAAATTTCGCGGATTTTGTGCCGGATCTTATTGAAAAAATAGAAAAAGTAGCCGCTTGGGAAGATTCGTTGGTTTTTGACGGATTAGAAAGCGCCGCAACTCTATTTAGCCGGCTAACCGACGAAGATGCGGAAAAAGTGGAACAATATCTCCAAAGTTTAATGCCGGAAAAAGAGAGCTCTTTGGAAAAATATTTATCGGAAAAACTTAACACAAAATCTCAATTACGGGATAATACTCATGAACTTTTGGGCATCAAAAATAACGTCATACTGACTAATTTGGCCATACTTGCCAGCGGATACTATGAAAATTTTGAGCTATGCCTGAATAATAACGCGCAAATATCAGAATCAGAAGTCAGGCAATTGATTGAAAACTATTATTTAGAAAAAAGGTACCAAATGCCTTTAAAAAATGACTTGTGTTTTCGAAAACTTCCGGAAATGATTTTCGTCAATTTTACCATTATCTATTCACTTAAAATAATGATAACAGTAATGAAATATACTCATTAAAATTTAAAAAATATAGCCCTTTCAGTTGAAAGGGCTATTTAATTTCCCAAAGGCAAATCAGGTTGCTTATATTTTGCGGACTTTTTGCTTCTGCTTCCAAAAACCGCGCCAGCTCGTTTTACCATTGCCGCGTAATATTCTTTAGGTATCCATAAAGAACCGATGTTATAGACAAGGTACTCAACTCCTTTATGGAATTTTTTAACCGGTATAATTTTTCCTTTCTCTTTAATAAATATCACGCCGTATACTTCTTGAAATTTAGAAATTTCTTCCTGGTCATCGGCGCAATCAAACGTTCGATTGTCTAAAACTATGTAAACTTCCACAACTTCTCCTTTTATCC
>MHJG01000005.1 GCA_001818695.1 Candidatus Harrisonbacteria bacterium RIFCSPHIGHO2_02_FULL_42_16
AGAAGCGGCAAACCAGTCGATTGCCGACAAAAGATGTTATTACCCTACAAACCTAAGTGGTCACTATGTATCTGAACCTGGACAATTTTTGGCGGCCCTTCATTTTTATCACTCTCCTTGACAGAGTGCTAATTACTTTGTTATAATTAAAAATGTTAGAATACGAAGTAGCGATTCAAACCTACAAATAACATTCGAATCTACAAACAGTATGTGAATGGCTTACAAATAGTCATATCTAAATAAATTTTATAGATTCGGATAATAGTTTATAGGTTCGCATCGGTTTTATGAGGAATTTTAATAGATTTACAATCAAAGCCCAGGAGGCGCTACAGAACGCGCAGGACTTGGCCAGCCAGAAAAATCACGGCGAATTTAAAGCGCTGCATTTGCTTTCCGCGCTGATTAGCGACGACCAGTCGCTGGTTCGTCCGGTCCTTACCCGCAGCGGAATCAATTTGGAAAAGCTGGACCAGGATATTGAAGAGGAATTGAAGAAATTGCCGAAGATATTCACTGCCGCCAATATCGGACAGATGTATTTGTCCCAAGAATTGATGCAGGTTTTGGATAGGGCGGCAAAAATCGCCCAAGTCCAAAAAGACGAATATATTTCCTGCGAGCATCTGCTTTTGGGAATTTTAGAAACCCTTTCTGCGGCTAAAATTTTATTGGAACGCGCCGGATTCCGCAGGGAAGTCGCGCTTCGGATTCTGGCCCAGCTTCGCGGTTCGGTTCGAGTAACCGACGAGACGCCGGAAAGCAAGTTCCAGGTGATGGATAAATATGCCATTAATCTTACGGAAAGGGCCAAAGACGGCAAATTAGACCCGGTTATCGGTCGGGATGAAGAATTGAGGAGAGTAATCCAGGTTTTGTCCCGGCGGACTAAAAATAACCCGATTTTAATCGGAGAGCCGGGCGTCGGCAAAACCGCCATTGTGGAAGGCCTGGCCCAGCGCATAATTTCCGGAGATGTTCCGGAGCCGCTTAAAAATAAAGAAATTATTATGTTGGATTTGGGCTCTTTGATTGCCGGCACGAAGTTTCGCGGAGAATTTGAAGACCGCTTAAAAGCTTTCATAAAAGAAATTCAGAATGCCGCCGGCCGGTTTATCTTGTTTATAGATGAAATTCATATGATTGTCGGCGCCGGCGCCGCCGAAGGCGCGATAGATGCTTCAAATTTATTGAAACCGGCTTTGGCCAGAGGCGAACTGCATGCGGTTGGCGCTACCACTCTTAAGGAATATCAAAAATATATTGAGAAAGACGCGGCTTTGGAAAGAAGGTTTCAACCGATTTTAGTGGAAGAGCCATCATTGGAAGACAGTGTGGCTATTTTGCGCGGCCTTAAAGAAAAATATGAAATTCATCACGGTCTTCGGATTAGCGATGAGGCGCTGGCGGCCGCGGTAAATTTGTCCGCCAGATATATTCCCGACCGGTTTTTGCCGGACAAAGCGGTGGATTTAGTGGACGAAGCCGCGGCCGCCCGGCGACTGGAGACGGAAAGTTTGCCGAGAGAAATTGATAAAATCCGGCGGGGCATCACCCAATTGGAAGTGGAACGTTCCGCTCTTCAGAAAGAAAACAGTAAGGAAGCCAAGCAGAGATTAAACGAAGTAGCCAAAGAAACTGCCGTTTTAAAAGAGAAAAACGATGAATTATCCGCCCAATGGCATGCGGAAAAAATCGCTTTTGAAAATATGCATAATTTAAGGAAAAAGGTGGAGGATTTGAAGCGGGAAGCGGAAGTGGCGGAACGGGACGGAAATTTAGAAAGAGTGGCGCAGATTCATTACGGGGAATTGCCGGCGGCGGAAAAGGATTTTAATAATTTTGAAAAGAGATACTTTGTTAAAAGCGCGAAGAAAAAAACATCCGACGGTCTTAAGGCGAAGAAAAATGACCGATTTTTGAAGGAGTCCGTTGACGAGGAAGATGTGGCGGAAGTGGTTTCGCGCTGGACCGGAATTCCGGTGACTAAGATGCTGGAATCGGAAAGTGAAAAACTTAATAAAATAGAGGAGGAGCTTTCGGAAAGAGTGATTGGGCAGAGGGTTGGCATTGCCGCGGTTTCTAATGCGCTCCGCCGCGCCAGGGCCGGGCTTTCCGACGAGAACAAGCCCTTGGGTTCTTTTATTTTTCTTGGTCCGACCGGAGTCGGGAAGACCGAATTGGCAAAGGCGCTGGCGGAATTTATGTTTAACGACGAAAAAGCGCTGGTTCGGATAGATATGTCCGAATATATGGAAAAACACTCGGTTTCCCGCTTAATCGGTTCGCCTCCCGGATATATCGGTTTTGAAGAAGGCGGCCAATTAACGGAAATAATAAGGCACCGGCCGTATAGTTTAGTATTATTCGACGAGATAGAAAAAGCCAATCCGGAGGTCTTTAATATCCTTCTTCAGGTTTTGGATAACGGCCGGTTGACAGACGGAAAGGGGCGGGTGGTTAATTTTAAAAATACGATTATTATCATGACTTCCAATGTGGGCGGCCATTATTTAAAAGAGATGGCTAATTTGGGATTCGCCTCGTCCGCCGGAGGCAATGAACAGGAGAATAAAGATAAAAAATTCAGGGAAAAAGTTTACGAAGAGCTCAAAAACCGATTCAAGCCGGAATTTTTGAATCGCATAGACGAACTTTTGATATTTAATACCTTAAGCAAGGTTGACATGGAAAAAATTGTTGATAAGCAAATAGAAGAAGTAAGGCAAAAAATGGAGGGCAAGGGAATGAAAATAGCTGTTGACGCTTCGGTTAAAAATTACCTTATTGAAAACGGCTATAGTCCGGAATACGGCGCCCGTCCGCTTAAACGGTTGATTCAAAAGGTTATTTTGGATAAAATTGCCGATAGGATAATTAAAAGCGAATTAAAAAATGGCGGGAAAGTTAAAATCAGCTTGTCAAAATCTTTATCTCCGGCTCAAACAGCAGAGCCATTGGTCACTGTTTCTTAAGGCCGTAATTTTTGCCGCCGTTCTTTATTTGGCGGCTTGGAGCGATTTTAGGATAATTTCTTCTATTTTTTTTATTATAGCGGCAGTCGTTTTATACGCGCGTCCGATTTTTAGCGGTTATCAGATTTGGCGGGCTTTTACGGTTCTTCTTGTGGTAGCGATTTTGGGGATGAAAATAGTGTCCGGAACCGCTTTGTTTTTTCCGGCTCCGCTGGCCTTCGCATTTATTTTTTATCTGATTTTAGGAATTAAGGACTACCTTTTTATAAAAAGAAGCCGGATTTATTATATTGCCGCCCTGCTTCTTTTTTATTCAATTTTTATAATATTTTTTCTGGCGGATAAATCTGATTGGTTTGCATTCAAATACGGCGCCGTGGTTTTGGCTTCTTATTTTCTTTTTTGGGAATGGCTTGGAATTATTACCAGTTTCAGTTTTCCTAAAAGAGAAATGGTTATTTCTTCGGCAGCGGCTTTGGCAACCGGGCAAATTTTATTGGCGACCGCTTTTTTGCCGATTGGATTTCTTAGCGCCGCCAATTTCATGCTCCTTTTCGTTTTTATTTTAAACGAATTTATTTTAAAGCATTTTATGGGCGGAATTTCGCGGGAGTTTTTAATCAAGCGATTAATTTTATTTTTCTTGCTGGCGGGTTTAATTTTTTGGACTTCCGGCTGGGCATTGAATTTTTAAGTTGGTTAGATTGACTTTTATTTTGCCGCAGAGTTAAAATAACTTCTATGTCTGCGCAATTTCTTAAGAACAAGGCCCGGGAAATATCTTATGCGTTAATTCGCGTGTCATTTTATGTTAAGCGGGGTGATTTAAGGTTAAAATTAGAAAAATTAGCTTTTGAGTTTTTAGAAGATTCTTTAAGGGTAAGCGTTGACAACGGCGCGGAAAACATTAATAAGGCGTTGGTTAGCATTTCGGTTTTAGACGGATTAGTAAGATTGGCGCATTCTATCTATGAAATTGAGCCGGTAAACGCAACAATTTTAATAAAGGAATTAGATAATTTTAATTCGGCAATACGGCAATACGGCAATATGCCGGAATCCGGCAATGATTCGGCAAGCTCGTTGCAAAATGAATTGCCGAATATAAGCAGTATATTTTCCAGATATCCCATAGCAGTTTCCAATACAATTAGAAATGAGAATAGTCATAATTATAAAGAACCAGAATACTATAGAAATAATGAGCTTAACCCATTAAATTCAACAAATTCTGAAAAAGTAAATAGTAATGGTAATAGCGCTAATTCGGCAATGCGGCAATCGGCAATTATTGATAAGATAAAATACGGCATCGGCTCTTCTAATGGTGATGGCGTAAATAACTCGACCAACCCATTAGCTATAAAGTTAAAGGATTTAATAACCGAATTCCCCGATATAAGCGAGAGAACGCTCAGATATGACTTGAAACGTTTATGCGAACAGGGTATTATTGAGCATGTTGGAAATGGAGGCCCGGCAAGCTATTATCGGTTGAAGTAACACCAGTAAGTAGAAGTTCGGCAAACTTCGTAAAATGCCGTCTACGGCGGCCAAGCCGAACTTTCACTTCCCGGTAACAGGATTAAGGCAATATCGTTATATTTAGGGTAACGGATAATAGGGGCTTTTTAATTTAGTTATCCACAAAAAAGCTTCTCAAATGACAGCACTTAGTATATTATAGATTTAATGATTCAGAGTGAGGCTGGATCTATTAGGTTTTAAGTTGATAAGTTTTAAGTTATTAAGTTAGCTTATAAACTTATAGCAAAGTCCGACTTGTCGGACTATTGCGTAACTTATAACTTAAATTGGTCTCGCTCACACGCGAGATTTTTCGTTTAGATATTGAGAATTGTTCTTTTGTTGAGGTCGGTCTTCCCGGTATTTATCGGGGGGAACAGCAAAAGGAATAATTTTGAAACAGAACACAATTAAATTTCCGCTAAAAGATAAATTTTATCTTTGAGGCGGGTTAGCCGCCTTAGGCGGAAAATAAAATTAACTAATTAAAATTTCTTATAAGGGTAGCGCGTCGATGCGTCGCTTTTAAAAGAAAAAGGTCAAAAAATATAATAAAATTATGAGTAAAAAATTAATAAATAAAATTTCAACAACCGTAATTTCCGTAGCCACGGTTGTTTCTCTTTCCGGCGCAGGAGCTTTGCTCCCAATGGCTGCTCACGGAGCAACCTTGCAGGAGCAAATTACGGCCCTGTTAGCCCAAGTAGCGGCTTTGCAAGCTCAATTAACAGCAGGAACTTCTACTTCCGGCTCTGCTTCGGCTTCTTTAACATCTTCCGGGGACCTCGCCCTCGGCAGTAAAGGAGCGGCAGTAAAGGAATTACAGATGTACTTGAATGCTAATGGCGCGCAGGTCTCTGCAAGTGGCGCCGGTTCTCCTGGCAATGAAACCGAATATTTCGGTGGATTAACCAAATCAGCTCTTGCCAAATGGCAGGCGGCTAACGGAGTTTCTCCAGCGGCCGGATATTTTGGTCCAAAGACACGGGCGAAAATGGCTTCTATGGGCGGAACTACTACTACAACTACCACCACAACAACGACAACTGGCGGCACAACTCCAGCTCCGGCTCCGGTAGTTCCGGCAGGTACTGGTTTGACTGTGACTTTAGCTCCGGATCAGCCAGCTCCAGCTTTAGCTCCGTATAATGCAACCAGAATTCCTTTCACTAAAATTCAATTAACTGCCTCCGCCGATGGCGCAGTAACAGTTAGTTCAATCGAAGTGCAAAGAACCGGTTTGTCTGAAGATGCCGGCTTGGCCGGTTTGGTGCTTTTGGATGAAAATGGAATTCAGCTTGGTTTAGAAAAAACCCTGAATTCCGACCACAAAGCGGTTCTTGGCGAAACGTTAACAGTGGCGGCTGGCACAACCAGAACTCTTACTGTTGCGGGTCGCAGAGCGGCTGCCGGTTCTCGTGGCGGTCAAACCGTTTCTTTACCGGTTACCAAAGTTAATACTTCGGCCACTGTTTATGGAACTTTCCCATTTACTGGAACTACCCATACAATAAACGAAACCTTGACTGTTGGAACATTAGTTAGCCCGACAGCTGGTCCGTTAGATCCAGGAGGATCTCAGACCAAGGAAGTTGGTACCAAAGCGTACACTTTTTCTTCTGTTCGGGTAACTGCCGGTTCTGCGGAAAAAGTTATTTTGAAATCCATTCGATGGAACCAGACCGGTTCTGCCGGAACCGCTGATTTGGAGAATGTGAAGACCTATGTTGACGGCACTGCGTATGATACGGTTGTCAGCGCGGACGGCAAATTCTTTACCTCCACTTTCGGCGCGGGTATTCTTATTGATAAAGGATTCAATAAAGAAATGTCCATTAAAGGCGATATTAAGGGCGGATCCGCTCGAACTATTGACTTTGATGTTGATAAGCGAAGCGATGTCTATGCGGTAGGCGAAACCTATGGTTATGGAATTTTGACTGCTGATGGAACCAATTCTACCGGTTCTGACGACGGTCTTTTCCACAGCACTAATCCGTGGTTTGACGCTTATCAGGTGTTGGTTTCCGCTGGTACGCTTACGGTTAGTAAGTGGAATACCGTGGGAGCTCAAAATGTGGCTATTAACTTAGCTGATCAGCCAATGGGCGGATGGTCAGTGGATGTCAAAGGAGAACCGATTTCTGTAGGCAGTTTGGTTTTCCGTTTGGGACTTGTTGACAATACCGGCACTGACCCAGCTTTAACTGATTTGGACAATGTCAAATTAGTTGATGAAAGCGGTAAAACCTTAGCTGGTCCGGTGGATGCTTCCGGCGATGGAATTGACGGCACAATTACCTTCACGGATACTATTACTTTTCCGATTGGCGTGACTAATATGAAGATGGTAGGTAAGTTAGCGACTAATTTCGCTAATAATGACACCGTACAGGCGTCTACCACTCCGTCCAGCCAATGGACAACTGTTACCGGTCAACAGACTGGCAACACGATTACTCCAGGCCCAACCTCTTTGGTTGCTGGAAGTTTGATGACGGTAAAATCATCCGCGTTAGCAATCAGCGTTTCTACTGTGCCAAGGGCGCAGACAATCATCGCTGGCACTAACCAGTTTGAATTTGCCAGATATATCTTAGACACTTCCGCTTCTGGTGAAGATTTGCGGTTAACTTCCCTGCCTTTGGAATACAATATGCCGGGTGGCGGAACCGCGTCTGACCTTACCAGCTGCTATTTGTTTGATGGCAGTACCAACTTAACCAGCGCTAATGTTAAAAATCTGACTGCTATTGCTTCTTCAAGTTCCTTTGTCTTTGATGGTACCGGTCTGACCCTTACTAAGGGAACATCCAAGACCTTGTCATTGAAGTGCAATTTGAAAGCGGCGGCTACTGGCGGATATGCTTGGGGTTATAATGGCGTTTCTTCTCCGTCTCCAACCGGATTAACTTCCGGCCAGAGCGTGGCAACCGGTGATCTTACTGAGAATGCCAGTGTCGGACAAACAATGACTGCGGCAACTAATGGTACTTTGGCTGTTGCCTTAAATACCATAACGTCTTACCAGATTGTTACTCCCGGCACAGAGGTTACTCTCTCGGAGTTGAAATATTCCGCTACTCTGGAAGATGTAAATGTGAGGCAGGTCAGCTTAGGAATGAGAGGCGCGGCTTCTAATACTCCAGATAACTTGGTTAACCAGGAGGTTACTTTGTGGGATGGAGCGACTAAAGTCGGTACCGCTTCTTTTTCCAGCGGCGATCACGCTACTGGAACCCTTAGCGGTTTCGTAGTTCCGAAAGACGGATCCAAGGTCTTGACCGTAAAAGCCAAGATCGCGGGAATTTCCGTGTCTGAAGCTATGAACCGATCGGGAGAATTCCCGAAGGTTGATTATGACGGCGGCGGCGGCTTGACTTCCAATTATGGAATCGGCGTGTCCTCCGGCCAGACCGTCACTCCAACTTCCGGAGTTACTAGTTCTACCGGCGTTCGGATTATGAAATCTTATCCGACCTTTGAGAAAGTCGATCTTTCTTCTTCGGATAAAACTTTAGCGGCGGGATCTGAGAGGACGCTTTATAAGTTTAAAGTTACCGCCAAAGACGGTGACATACTCTTAGCCAAGCTCACTTTCTCGGTTTCTTCTTCCACGCTGACTGCCACCACTTCCAATTTCGGATTATACGCGTATTCTGATTCTTCTATGAGCTCATTTGACCAGCAGATCAATACTACTGGACTGGTTAATAACGCTTCTTGTATCGGGAATATGACGAATGATAATAATGTGTATGAATCTTCCGGATCAGGAGGTTTGGGAGCTATCGTAGAAATCTGGCCAACCACCGCTTGCGGAACCGCCACGACTTCTTTGAAGATTTCATCCGGCCAAAGCCGATGGTTCAAGTTAGTGGCTAGCGTTTCCAGCGTTTCTGGCTCGGGAACTTCCGAATCTTTGGAGGCACGACTTGAAGGCGACGCGGCTTTCCCGGTTGGTCATCAGGCTTACGAAGTCTCGGCAGTAGGTGAAATGGGTGTATCCGGACATACTTTTGGCGTAACTGGCGTGGCGAGCACGACCAGTAATGCTTCGGCCAATAACAACTTTGTCTGGTCCCCGACTTCTACTACGAGTGCTTCCAGTGCTGACAGCGCTTACCTTAACCGGAATGACTGGACCAACGGTTATGGCGTTCCCGGACTTCCAGGAACGTATATGGCGTCGGAATCCATTACGAAGAGCTAAAATTTCTAAGCTACTTGAGATAGTTTAGATCTAAACCAAATCCCGCCTTTCAAGGCGGGATTTGGATTTAGTGAGTTTTTTATTATATAATTCTTTCAATATTATGGAGGTCGGACTTCCCTTATTTGGCTATAAAATCACTGAAAAACAGCTTTTAATCGCAATCCTTCTATTAGGCGCTCTTTTGCGTTTTTGGGGGCTTGGTTCAGCGGAAATTTTCCACGACGAAGGATTTTATGCTTTTCGTTCCATTGGCTATTTTGATTATATTCAAAATGATGCCCAAACTACACCCGTTCAGTGGCCTGCCGTGAGCTTGCCGAACGGTTCGCTACCGTTCTGGACATCACTTTCTTTTCATGACCACCCACCGCTTTTTTTCCTGATTCAGCATTTATTTTTTAGTATTTTTGGCGATTCGCTTTTGGTGGCGCGCTTGCTTTCTTTTTTGGCTGGCATTGGGGCAATCTATTTGGCTTATTTAATCGGTAAGAAACTATCTAAAAATGAATTAGTCGGAATTTTAGCAGCGGCTTTACTGAGCGTTAATCACATCCATATCTGGATTTCCCGCTCCAGTATTTTTGAATCTTTACTGACCTTTTTGATTTTTTTGAATATTTATTATTTTTTGAGTTTTTTAGAGAATCTGGAAAGGTGGAAAATGTTCGGGATTACTTTAGGTCTGGCTTTTCTTACCAAATACACCGGTTTTTTCTTGGTGCCGGTTTATTTCTTTTATTTATTGATTTATAGACGCGAAATTTTTAAAAGTCGGTATTTGTATGCTTCTTTATTAATTACCTTATTACTATTTACACCCGTCATTATTTATAATTTCTATCTTTATCAAGTTACCGGCCATTTTGACCTTCAATTCTCTTATTTATTCCGGCAAGCCACGCCGGAATGGCAGGCTTCGCTTGGGAAAATCCAAGAACCATTTTCTAATATGGTTGAAAACTTGCTCGCGATGTATTCTATTCCATTTTTACTTGTTGTTTTAAGCGGAATGGCTTATTCTTGTATAATTTTGTTTAGAGATTTCCGCGTAAATCCGCGTATTGATCAGCGTAAATCCGCGATATTGTTTGGCTGGCTGACTTTTCTTTTTATCACCTTAATATTGATTCCGGTGGGTTCGGCATTCCGGTTTATTGCGCTTTACCTTTTCCCATTTATGTTTTTTTCTGTAACCGCAATCTTATTTTTATCAGGAAAATTTCCTAAAAAAATATTTTTTCCGGCCTTGGCGGTATTTTTAGCTTATGAATTGTATTTTTCTATCGGCGGGATATTTTTGGAATTTCCGAATTTTGGCGTCGCCAGATTAGATCGTTATCTAGAAGCAGAAATTGACGGGAAGCGCCCCCTCCGTTTGCCGGAATCTCCGAATCCGCACTTGGACGCAGTTATAAAAAAATACGGCCGTCCGCTTCCGACAGTCGATGAATCGCTAGTTATCGTATATGATGAAAATATTGCGCTTTCTTCCAAGCTTTGGCTGTTTACCCGGCGCCTTTATTACCGAGGGATTTTGACGGTTACGGCCGGGCAATTTAAGACCCTGCTTCAGAATCAAGGCATGGAAGCATTTAATAATTCGCGGATTTATTTTGTAAAAGCGACCGAAAATACTTCTTTAAATCCTAATTTTACCACTAAAGACGCGGAGGAATTGGAATATTTTTTACGCACTCAACTTAATTTAAATCCCGCTGAAAAAATTTACGGCTATAACAATCTTTTAATGTTTACTATATACGAATTTAAGCTATAATTATTATAAAGATGGTTAATCGTATGGAAAAGAAATTATTATCAATTATTACAGTCATTTCATTTTTCGGCGCTGGTATGTTTTTGCCGATGACGGCTTATGGCGAAACTGCGGCAGAATTGCAGGTTCAAATTAACGCGTTACTTGCGCAAATTCAGGCTTTGCAAGCTCAATTAACAGCAGGAACTTCTACTTCCGGCTCTGCTTCGGCTTCTTTAACATCTTCCGGGGACCTCACCCTCGGCAGTAAAGGAGCGGCAGTAAAGGAATTACAGATGTACTTGAATGCTAATGGCGCGCAGGTCTCTGCAAGTGGCGCCGGCTCTCCTGGCAATGAAACATCTTATTTTGGTCCTGCGACCAAAGCGGCTCTTGCCAAATGGCAGGCGGCTAACGGAGTTTCTCCAGCGGCCGGATATTTTGGTCCAAAGACACGGGCGAAAATGGCTTCTATGGGCGAAACTACTCCAGCCCCGGCCCCAACTATGGGCGGAACAACTCCAGCGCCAATTCAAGAAGAAATTGTCAGCGCGCCTTCGGATGCTACCGTCACGGTTTCTCTTCCGGCCGTTCCCACGCCCTTGCCTAAATTAATTGTTAATGATTTAAAATTTAATGTTGATTTCCCGTTCCTTCGAAATAAAAATTATTCACTCTTTAATCTTTTTGATTTTATTGTGGAAAGTAAAGAGAATATAGCAATTACCCGCTTGCGTTTTAAGCAAACCGGAACTTTAGACGATGGCTTAATTGATAATTTTCGGCTGGTGCAGGTTATCGGCGAAAATGAAACGCTATTAGCAACTTTTACTGGAAACCCGATGAATAAGTTTATTGAATTTAATTTGGTTCCGAATGAAAATAAGCCCAATAAGGGATTGGTGGTTTCCGGAGGGCATTATAGAGTTTTAACCACCATTACGGTTTCTTACGGCGCTATTAAGCCGACGGTCAGCTTAAGCATAGAGAAACCAGCCGATATTTCGGTATTTGATTTTAACGATTTAGGCCGGGCGGCGGATATTCCGGCATCCATATTTCCAATTGGCGGACCAATTTATACTATTTCTATATAAGCGGAAGGATTTTTAGGCGTTAGGAAATGAGCAAAATTTTAAACAGCCGCAATTTATTGTTAGTAATTATAGTTTTGGCGTTTATTTTCCGGATTTGGGGGATCGGGGACCGGGATTTATTTGGCGATGAAGGCGTAGATGCTTTCCGGGGAGTTGGTTACGTTGATTATTTAGGAACCAGCTTCCAGACCCAGCCGATTGATTGGTTTAGAGATACAACTTTGCCATGGTGGACCAATCTTTCTTTTCATGATTTTCCGCCGCTGGCGATGATTATCCAGCGCGCTTTTTTTGCGGTTTTCGGCGATTCAATTTTAGTTGCGCGTTTACCGGCAGTTATTTTTGGAACCCTATCGGTATTGCTTATTTATTTTATCGTCAGAAGATTTTTAAGAGAAGGCATAGCACTTTTAGCCACTTTTTTATTTGGCATCAATAGCGTAATGGTTTGGATATTCCGCACCAGCATCTTAGAGCCGATTTTATTGTTTTTTATTCTTTTGAATATTTATTACTTTTTTAAATTTATTGAGTCAATGTCGGGATTTCGGGAATCCATAGGATTCCCGAAATCAATATATTGGGCGTTGTTCGGCGTAACATTTGGTTTTGTCGCTCTCACTAAATATACCGGAGTATTTTTATTGCCGGTGTATTTTGTTTATTTATTAATTTACGACCGCAAGATTTTTAAAAGCTGGCAGTTGTACGCCGCCTTACTAATTGTTTTTTTACTATTTACTCCAGTACTTATCTATAATTTCTATCTTTATCAGGCTACCGGCCATTTTGACCTTCAATTTGCTTATCTTTTAGGGCAGGAAACGCCGGAATGGACTGGATTGGTCGGGAAAGTCCAGGCTCCATTTTCAGAAATTTGGAAGAATTTGGCTACTGGCGCGTATGAATCGCCAAGCATTTTTTCTTCAGTGGTTTCTTATCAAATTCCATTTTTGGTTTCGGCGGTAATGGGATTTTTATATTTTCTCTATAGATTTGTTAAAAAAGCCGGCTCTCAAGAAGAAAGAAAATTAACAATTTTTCTCGGGCTATACCTTATTTTCGTTACCCTGCTTCTTGCAAAAATTGGTTCAGCGCACCGGTTCTTAGCGTTATATGGCCCGATTTTCGTAATCCTTTCTTCGGTGGCTCTGAATTGGCTTTGGGCTAAATCATCCGCATTAAAATTTTTAGTCGGTGTATTTTTAGTATGGGAAATCTTTTATTCAATCAATCGGAATTTAATTCAGGTGCCGGATTATGGAATAGCAAAATTAGACCATTTTTTAGAGGAAGAATTTAAAGGTAAGGAATCCGGAGTAATTCCGGAATCGGATAATCCCCACCTGAATGTCATCATTAAAAAATTTGTTAATAATAAAAAGGGAGTCCTTCGACAAGCTCAGGATAAACGAGTATTAGCGATGATTGTCTATAATGACAATGTGGAGTTGCCGATTCTGGATTGGGTTTTTTACCGGAGATTTTTTTATCACAGCACCCCTGTTTTATTCGTGGAGAATTTCAATAAGGCGATTTCCGCGCAAGGGGAAAATTATTTTAAAAATTTCACGATTTATTTTGTTCAGAGTACGGAAAATACTCTTTTAAATCAATTTAAGAAAGAAAAAATTGCCGGTTTGGAATTTGAAAATCGCCTGCAAGAAAAGGGGTTGCGGCCGGTAAAAATTATTTACGGACATAACAATTTGCCGATGTTTAGGGTTTACAAATTTATAATATAAAGATATACTTTATTTTAATTTGATTATGAGGAAAGTACTGGTAACAATTTTAGTTTTAGCGACGGTAGGAGGCGTATTTTGGTATATCAGAAATGATTTGAAATTCTCCCAAAATCAAGCAGCAGTTACGGACGTAAATTTCAAAGAAAACATAAGCACGTCTTTGACAGAAGCGTCGCAAAAAGAAGTTGTTAAAAATAACGCCGATTTATTAAAAGCGCAAGCATTAAAAATTATTTCCCGGCCGATTTCGGTTAAAATTCAAATTTCGGATAATTCCAGAAAGAATGCCCTTGCCAAATTAGATGAACTGATAAAATTGATTAGGAATAAGTATGATTATGTTAATGCTTGGTACGATTTGGGGGCTTATCGGATGGTTATCGGCGATTATGACGGCGCGATTGAGGCTTATCAATTTGTTCCTTTAATTAAATCCGGTGATTATATTGGCTATGTCAATTTAGGAGATATTTACAGCCATTACCTTAAAAATTATCCTTTAGCGGAAGAAAATTTTTTAAAAGCTCTTAAAAATAATTCGGCTTATGTTTCCGGATATGTTGAGCTCGCGGTTTTGTATGAAAATTATTTTGAGAGCGGCTATCAGAAAGCCGAGGACTTGCTTTTGTCGGGTATAAGATTCAACGAAGGAAACCTTCATATAAAAATTAAATTAGCTGAATTTTATGAAAGAAATGCCAAGAAATCAGAAGCGCTGGCTCTTTTTAAAGAGGTTTTGTCTTTAGACCCAAATAATAAATTTGTTGAAGCGGAGGTAGTTAGATTATCCCAGTAAGGATGCCGTTATAAACATTTTCTGTCTTTTTAATCATAGTAGATAAGTTAAATTTTTTGGTTACTTGGTTTTTCGCCGCGATAGCCATTTCTTTGGCTATATTTTTATTGGCCAATAGCCCATTTATTGTTTTCGTCAATAAATCCGGATTTTTTTGCGATACCATCAGGCCGTTTTCATGATTTTTTATTACTTCCGGCATGCCGCCGGCTTCGGTCACAACGATTGGTAATTCTGCCGCCATAGCTTCAAGAAGAATATAGGGAAGGCCTTCTTTTACGGAAGACATCGTAAAAATATCAAAGGCCTTCAGGTATTGGGCATCATTGCCAGTCGGGTTAATGAGAAAAAACCTATTTTGTAATTTGTAATTTATAATTTGTAATTTATAATTTTTGTATTCCGGTCCTTCTCCGATTATAAAAAAATAAGCGTTTGGCACTAAGGCGGCCGCCAGTATTAATGTCTCATAATTTTTTTCTTTAACGAGCCTCCCAATTGATCCCACCCAGGGGTAGTTTGTTTGTAGTTTGTAGTTTGTAGTTTGTAGTTTTTTTGTTATTTCGTTTTTGGCGGTTTCTTTATCTAAAAATTTGATATTTGAATCAATGCCGTTATGGACAGTTGTTAATTTTTCTTTAGGCGCTATCCGACAGGATAACGCAAGATTATAATCGTATTCTGAAACACAGATTATTTTATCTTGGAAAAGAGCGGTAAATTTATGGAGAAAAATATAAAACCAGCGTACGGGAAAGGACAAGGCATTAGTAGGATTAAAGACCCAGCCGTGGGCGGTGAAAATAACTTTAGGGTTTGGGGTAGGGGGTTTGGGGTATAGGGTTTTATAAATTGAAGCGGCGATGGAGCCGAGAACGCCGGCTTTGGAACTGTTGAGATGAATAATATCCGGCCGTTCTTTTTTATATACTTTTGCCAATTCCCAAATTGCCAGCCAGTCGTTCAAAAAAAACGGCCATACTTTATTTGAAAGCCATTTTATATCCGCACCGCCGCACAAAATCTTTGTTTCAAATTGGTTTTTGTCCAGATTTTTAGCGAGATCAAAAACGTATTTTTGAGCCCCCCCAATATCTGTTTTGGTAATAACACACAGTATTTTTTTCTTCATAAATTCAGTTATAGGTATAATAGTTAATATAACTCTTATGATTCAAAATAGGTCTAATATTGCAGTTTTTTCTTTGGCATACGCTCCTTTTGAGGGTGGGGCGGAAATAGCCGCGAGAGAGATAATAAAGCGTCTAAACGGGCTAAATTTCACGATTTTTACCTATAAATTTGATAAAAGATGGCTTTCTGCGGAGATAGCCGATAATGCGGAAATTATTCGCGTCGGCAGAGGTAAAAACAGCAGCAAAAAATATGGCAGAATTTGGAATAAAATTTGGTATATTTTTATGGCTTGGCGCAGGGCAGAAGAAGCGCATCGACAGAAACGCTTTGAAGTAATTTGGGCGATAATGGCGTCTTATGGAGGAATTGCGGCTTTATTTTTTAAGCTAAGCCATCCGCGGATTCCCTTGCTTCTTACAATTCAGGAAGGGGATTCGGAGGGCCATATGGTTTTCGGCAAGTTTGGTTTGACTGGATTTTGGGGGCGGAAAATTATTAAGAACGCGGATTATATCCAGGTTATCAGCAGTTATCTTCGTAACTTTGCCGTAAAGAGAGGCGCAAAATGCCCGATTCAGGTGATTCCTAATGGCGTTGATTTAGATTTATTTAGCGCGCGCTATACGGATTTTGAAATTAAAGCCATTAGAGAAAATTTAGGCATTAAAGATGATTATGTAATAGTGACGACTTCCCGTTTGGTGTATAAAAACGGCATTGATATTTTGATTGAAGCAGTGGCTGAATTTAAAGAAAAACGGCCGAATATCAAATGTTTAATCATCGGTGGCGGGCCGGAATTTAAAAAGTTAAAAGTTAAAAGCGAAAAGTTAAAAGTTGATAAAAATGTTTTATTTTTGGGACAAATTTCGCATCGTGATTTGCCGATTTATTTGAAGATTTCCGATGTTTTTGTAAGGCCGTCGCGTTCCGAGGGGTTGGGCAGTTCTTTTTTGGAAGCGATGGCCGCCGAAGTGCCGGTAATAGGCACGCCGGTGGGCGGCATAGTTGATTTTTTGAAAGATAATCAGACCGGATTTTCGGTGGAAGTTGATAATGCGGAAGATTTATATAAAAAAATTGAATATGTTTTAAATAATTCTGATGTCCGAAACCGGGTAATCCATAATGCCGAGGCATTAATAAAGGAAAATTATTCTTGGGAAAATATAGCAAAGTCGTTTCGGAACATTTTTGATAAATTGATTAATACATGAAAATTTTAATAGCTACCGGAATTTTTCCTCCGGATATCGGCGGACCGGCGTTATATAGCCAAAAATTAGCGGAAGAGTTTTCCAGCCGAGGTCTGGTGGTATCGGTAATTACTTATGGTAAAAATTTTTTTAAAAATAACGCTTATTTGATTAGTGGTGTATCTCGAAAGTGGCCATTTGGGCTTCGGCAGGCGATTTATTTTTTAAAATTATTAAATCAAGCCAGAAAATCTGATGTCATTTTGACTTTTGATTCTCTCGGCGCCGGATTGCCCGCTGTTATAGCCGGGAAATTATTCAATAAAAAAGTAGTTATCCGTTTGGGCGGCGACTTTTTATGGGAAAAATTTGTGGAATCCGGCAGGGGCAAAGTTACGATGGCAGAATTTTATCAAAAGAAGTTGCATCAAAGATTTATCATATTATTCCGTCTTATAATTTTTGCTCTGCAAAATACCGATAAAATTGTATTTACCACTGAATTTCAAAAAGGTTTATTTGTATCTTATTATGGATTAAGGCCAAATAAAGTTTTTATGATTAGAAATGTTTTTGAGAAAAAAAACGGCCAATTGCTGATTTATGATAATAATTTAAAAACCATTTTATGGGCGGGGCGATTTTTAAAATTAAAAAATCTCGATTTATTATTGAGAGTTTTTAAGCGATTATTGGTTTATGATAAAAATTTAGTTTTGGAATTAGCGGGCGAAGGGCCGGAGCGCAGAACGCTACAATTGACAGCTGATAATTTACAAGTGACAAATAATATAAAGTTTCTTGGTAAGTTAAGCGAATTCGAGTTAAAAAAGAAAATTATTAATTCTTATTTTTGTATTTTGCCGTCTTTGTCAGAGGTGAGCCCCAATTTCGCTTTGCAGTGTTTGGCCTTGGAGAAGCCGATTATTCTTACCGAAGAAACCGGCCTAAAAGAGCAATTTCCCGGTTTGATGTATGCCGACCCTCAAAAAGAAGACAGTTTTTTTCAGTCCGCCTTACGATTATTAGACGCTAATTCGTATGATAATTATCAGAAATTTATTTCCGATATCCATTATCAAAAAACTTGGCGGGATTTAGCCGATGAATATTTAAAAATTCTTGACCCTCACTAAATACGCAGTTGCCAGCCAATTTAATTTGGAATCGGCCAAATTTTTTAATTTATCAGCTAATTTTATGGTCAGTTGCGGAAATAATCGGTCAAAGGGAAGGGGCGCCAGTTTGAAGTTGTAACCGGTGATTTCTTCTGTTTCCAGTCCGGCTTGCTCCAAAATTTCTTTAATTTGTTTTTTAGTATACTCGCGATGTTTAATCGGGTGGGTATTTTTACCGGATAAATTTTTAAATAATCCCCAAGGCAGCCCTATCGTTGCCATGAGAATTTTATTCCAGATTCGCCACGGGCTAAAATAATTTGGAAAAGAAATAATTGCCTCCCCGTCTTTTTTTAGAACTCGTTTTATTTCTAATAACGCTTTTTCGTCGGTTTCCAAATATTCCAGCACCCCTAAGGCGGTTAGATAGTCATAATAATCGGACGGAGAATCAATATCTTCAATGTTTCCGGTTTTGGCGACTAAATCTCCATGCTTAAATCGCCTTTTTAATAACTCAATCATATTTGGCGCTATATCAATAGCGGTAATTTTGGCGCCTCTATTCAATAGTTCCTCAATTATTATTCCCGGACCGGAGCCGATGTCAAGGATTTTTTTACCCTGAACGTTTTTTAAAATATCAAGAGTCAGCCGTTTTCTTTCCCTGAATGAAAAGCCCTCGGGTGTCTCTTTGTAATATTCAGACAAATATGAGTCGGTATCTTTGTTAAAAAATTCTCCCGGATCCATTGATTTAATGCTTAGAGTATCTCTAATTAATTGCATATAGTTTCTTATTCCGCTAATAGTGATGCGAAAAAATATCAGATTATCTGATTCGTCCAAGGAAAATCTCGGCAAGGAATAAGGGTTAAGTCCCGGCTTTATTGTTCCGGGAATAGTGGTCAGGGCGGCTATAAATCCTTCCCTTTTTAAAATTTCAATAATTTCTTCATTAAAGTCCTCTTTTTGGCCGTTGGGATAGGCAAAGATTTTTAAAATCCGGCCAATCTTCTGTTCGCATAAATTATAGGACTCAATAATTTCCGAACTTATTTTTTCCGCGGGTAGTTTGGAAAGAATCGGATGAGATTTAGTGTGAGGGGCGAAGCCAATCCCATTTTTGGACATTTCTTGGATTTGCTCCCAGGTTAATCCTTTATAAGGCGAAGCGCCGAAATCCCCTATTAATCTTTCCCCTAACTGATTTTCAATTTCAATCAGCAAATTTTCTTTTTTTTCGTTATCAATATTTTTTAAATATTTTCTTATGGCGATGTCTGTTTTGCATTTATTTCTATGATTATCTGTTGGTAAATTACGGATTGCGCCGTTGATTTCCATAGTTAATGATTTTAAATTTGTATTGCTAATCGCGTATTCTAATCTATCAACCCAGAGGGGTTTTTGTTCGTCCACCAAATCAGTGGCTATGAATACCGTGGCCGGCAATTCAAGTTCTTTTAATATCGGAAAAGCGTGTTTATAGATATTTTCATATCCGTCATCAAAAGTTAGGGCCAGTATATTTTCGGTTAACCTCTTTTTACTTTGATGAAGTTCTATAAGGGCAGACAGGGAAATAATTTTATAATTTCTTTTTAGCCAGATTAGCTGACTTTTGAAATTTTTCGGATTGACGAATTTTTTTCTGTAATTAAAAATCCCCCCATTATTTATTTCCGGAGATATTCCATGGTAAAGAGCGATTGTGGCGGTCGGTCTGCGTATTTTCAAATAGATAATCGGAAGCCGCAAAAAATCCGCAAACCAGAACAGCATATATTTTAAAAATTTTCTCATTTGTTAGATACTATTAAATATAGATGTCAATTATTATGAAAAATTATACCAATGAAACGGCTTGGGGTCAAAATATTAATATCCTTATTATTGGCACGGACGACGGTATTTTTAAATCCAATTCCGCCGTGCGAAAAAGGATTGTTGATTATGCCGCGCATTTTAAATCTTTTTATGTTATTTCCAAGACCCGCGATAAAGTATTGAGTGAAGATTTTGAAAGTAAGGCATTTTTTTACCCCGCATATTCATCGTCGTTTTTTTCTTTTATCAGGTCTTCTTATTTATTAGGTTCGGCTATTTTGGGTAAGGAAGGAAATTGGGTGATTAGCGTTGAAAATCCTTTTGAAACTGCATTGGTTGGCTGGCTGCTTAGCCGGAGATATAAATTTCCATTACAAATTCAGGTTCATACTGATATATTCAGCAATTATTTTTGGAAAGAGTCACTAAAAAATAAAGTTCGAGTTTTATTAGCGAAATTTTTATTGCCCCGAGCGGACGGTGTTCGCGTTGTTTCAGAGCGTATAAAACAATCTTTAATTACTCAATTACCTAATTACCAATTACTCCCCCTACGAGGGATCTCCCAAAGGGAGACAATTATTGTTTTACCAATTTTCGTTGATGTTAAAAAAATTCAATCAGCGCCTATAAAAACCGACTTGCATCAAAAATATCCTGATTACGATTTTATAATTTTAATGGCTTCCCGGCTGACTCGCGAGAAGAACATCGGAATTGCCATTGAAGCGATGAAGGAAATTCTAAAAAGAAAAAATCTAAACCCTAAACCCTCTACCTTAAACCCTCTATTATTGATTGTCGGCGATGGACCAGAGGGGCAGAAACTAGAATCTAGAATTCAGAATCTAGAATTAAGCACTAATATTAAAATAGAAAATTGGACAGACGATTTAATTTCTTATTATAAAACCGCGGATTTATTTTTATTGACTTCAAATTATGAGGGATATGGGCGTACCGTTGTAGAAGCAATGTCGGCCGGCTTGCCGGTAGTTATGACGGATGTTGGGATAGCGGGAGAGCTTTTAATTGATGATTTGGATGGCAGAGTAGTTCCAGTAGGAAGTGAAAAAGCGCTTGCGGCGGCGATAATGGAATTAAAAGAAAATTTCGCAAAAAAAGAAGAATTTAAGCAAAATAACTTGAAACTGCTGGAAAAATGGCCAACTAAGCAAGAATATTTGGAGAAATATAAACGATCTCTTGAATTATAAAAAGATAAGGTAATCGTTTGCGCGAGATGAGCAATCTTTTAGAAAAAGATTGAACTATTATACTTCCGCGTAAAAATTCTTTATTAGAGATTTTTTAAGCTAGGAAATTTGGAGCGATTTGACAGATGTTATTTTTTCTGTTAACATATGCCAAGTAGTACATTCTCAATAGAAAAGGAGGTAGTTATGGGATTAGAACACGCTTATGAGCTAGTGGGGGCTGTTACGATATTTTTTTACTTTTTAATTCCGCTGCTTTTGCAAGTTTTTGGAAGGGACATTCTAAATTGGTGTTCAGATTATATTTCATTGTACTTTGGAAAATCTATTGAGAAATTCATTGCGGTGGCTAAGAAGCGAGGATATAGCGAGGTTACTGTTAAATTATCTTGTATTTGCTATAGCGGAGGATTTGCTGATATAGGAGCTGGAGACGAATCACATTTTTATGTTGATCTTGTGGCTGGCACTATGAAATGGAGGGTGTGCCATATAGTTTCCCAAGAGTGGATTGATTTGCGCGGACCAGCCCAGATTGCTGCACTTCGTTGTTGGAGAAATATTGTTGATGTTTTTGAACTATTGATTTGTGCTGGATTTAAGATAAAGATAGATGGGGGTAGGAATGAAATAGTTTCGTATAGCGAAGCGCAAAATCTAGTCACTGAATACGAATTGAATGTTCCAAAGTTTTTAGAAGAAAATAATATTTCAGAAAAAAGAGCGGCTAATTTGGTGAAAACAAAATTAGCGTTACGACGACAGATTCTTAGATAATAGTAGACGAGCTGCTCTCATGGGGGCAGCTTTTTTATTAAAGAAATACAACACTTTTGTTTTTTAGAACTGGTGTTAAAATGAGTATTATGTTTAAACCTAAATGGCTGTCGTAGAAGCAATGGCGGCTGGTTTGCCGGTGATTATGACTGACGTTGGGTTGGCAGGAGAGCTTTTAATTGATGATTTGGATGGCAGAGTAGTTCCAGTAGGAAGTGAAAAGGCGCTTGCGGCGGCGATAATGGAATTAAAAGAAAATTCCGTTAAAAGGGAAGAATTTAAGCAAAATAACTTGAAACTGCTGGAAAAATGGCCGACTAAACAAGAGTATTTGGATAAGTATAGAAATTCTTTAATAACGATTGTTCAAACTATGAAATCTTATGTGATTTGACATTATTGATTTTTTTTGCTACTATATAATATAGTAAATTCCCAAAAGAAGAAAGAGGAGAAATGAAATCAGACAAAAAGAAGTTGAGTGAAAAGCGAGACATTTTATCAAATATATTATTCATATTAATAAGATTTGATTTGCTATCAGTCTTCAAAAAATCGGTTAAGGGACAAGTCCTTTTAATGAATATACTATTATCTCTTCCGTGGATTCTTGCAGTTAGCATTGCTTTATTTACTTGGTTTTTTGGATCAAGGGGTGTCGTATCGGCAAAGGATTCACGAGACTTAGCAGATATGTCAATTGGTTTAGGTTTGTGTGTATTCTTTTGGACATTTCTCTTAGTTCGATTGACAATTTACGAATCTTTCAAGGTTAATATCGGTCCCAGCACTTTTGAATCTTAAAAATTGTAAAAAACCCCCCCCATGGTTCGCCCAGGGGGTTTTTCTTTATAAAAATATCAATAATGCATAACCTCAGATACATTCTGGACTCTATGAAGCCTTAGCTTTATGGAGTTTTTTAATCGAATTCACTCAAAATATACCGGCATCAGAGGGTTTATCACCGTATACAATGACGCGATACAATATGGGTATATGATTACCCAACAAGCGCAGGAGAAGGCGCGTATCTTGGTCTTTTGGGAAAAGCACGGCCTTCAAGCGACCCTCGATGCTTTTCCCGTCAAAAGGTCGACACTTTACACCTGGAAACAGACCTGGATTGCGGGAGGGAAAAAGCTTGAAGCGTTGAACCCCAAGTCCCGACAACCCAAGACGAAACGCAAGCGATTATGGCCTGCCCCCATCATCGCGGAAATTCAACGACTCCGGAGTCGCGAAGTCCATCCGAATCTTGGGGAAAGGAAGCTATCGAAAGAGCTTGCCGTGTTTTGCGAGGCACGCAACCTGCGTTGTCCAAAGCCCGCAACAATTGGGCGTCTGATCGCCGACCTCGGCGGTCTTCGCGCGGCGCCGGTCAAGGTGTCGCATTTTGGCAAAATCAAAAAGGTTAATCGCCGCGCCGTCCTCAGAAAACCTAAACAATTCAAGGCAACGCATCCCGGCCACTGTGTGGCATTTGATACGATTGAGATCTTTATTCGCGGTATGCGTCGCTATGTCATCACTGCCACCGACCTATATGGGCGTATGAGCTTTGCATGGGGAACGGCGTCGCACGCCTCGCATGCGGCGCAAGAGTTCTTTGAGAGGTGCGAGCGCGTCCTCCCCATGCCGATGGAGTACGTCTTAACCGACAATGGTTCAGAATTCAAGAAAGATTTTGACATTGCGCTCCGGAACGCTCATCTCACGCACTATCATACGTATCCCAAGACACCCAAGATGAATGCTCATGCGGAACGATTCAACCGAACGATTCAAGAAGAGTTTGTGGACTTCAATTATGAACTACTTGCGACCGATATTGATGCATTTAACCGCAAGCTCATGGATTGGCTCATCTGGTACAATACCGAGCGTGTGCATTACGCATTCAACAATCAATTGTCCCCAGCGCAATATCTGTTATCCTATTATCAACAATCGTCGAGACAAACTGCTTCCGAGTCCAGAGTATGGTGCGGTTATACAAATAATTGATATTTTAATTCAGTGTGTTATCATACTAATATGACCGTTGTGACGATTCTAAAAGAAACAATTAAAAATCAAGAGTTGGTGGCTATACCCAGAAAAGAATACGAAGCGTTTTCGCGATGGCAAAAGATGTTTAAAATTTTTAAACCGACTGCCAAAGATAAGGCCGAACTTAAACATGCCCGTAATGATTATAAGGTTGGACGGTTTATGACTATCAATGAACTTAAGCGGAAATTGGCAGGTAAGAATTAGAGAAATTGTTTATAAACAATTGGCTCGATTTCCCGTCAAAGATCGGGAGCGTTTATTGCGCGCCATTGATGGGTTATCAGCCAATCCTTTTATTGGGGATATTCAAAAGATGGGCGGAGAAGAAAATGTTTGGCGAAGACGCATAGGTTCTTACCGAATTCGTTATGAAATATACGTCCAGGAGAGGGTTATTTATGTTTTTTTCGTAGAACGTCGGACTTCAAAGACATATTAGAATCACCCCACTACCATGAAAGAAATTTTTGAAAATTTTTCCCAATCGAAATGGCTTCTTATTTATATATTAGCTTTTGCCTTTTTAGTTAGGGTGGCGGGTATTGGCTATGGCCTCCCGCTTTGGCTAATTGATGATGAACCGCCGTTTACTTTGGCTGCTTTAAAAATGATTCAACTGAAAACCTTACTGCCAGCATCTTATTTGGCGGATTTTCAAACAGTTTTGTATTACCCCCCGTACCTTTCTTATTTGTATCTTTTACCATTTTCTATTTTACTTGGATTCAAGTATTTATTTTTTAGCGGCGGCAGGGAACAATTTATTTATTACCTTACCGGCGATTTGTCGCACTTTTTTCTTATCGCGAGATTTTTGAATGTTTTAACGGGGGTTGCTTCAGTTTATTTGTTGTATCGGATTGGGAAGAAAATTTTCCAAAATGAACCGATTGGCTTACTTTCGGCTTTTTTCTTATCCACTAGCTTATTTCATATTCTTATGTCGGCTAATGGCAGGCATTGGTTACCTGTTTCTTTTTTTACGATTTTAATATTATGGCTTTTAACTTTGGACTGGGAATTTCAAAAACGATATTTTGCGGCGATTTTGGCTGTTGGAATTGGGATGGGAGTCAGCCCGATTAACGCGTTTCTGCTGATATTTATTGCCGGCTGGTATTTATTTTATGAACGAAGAAGATTGCGGGATTTGATTAGGGAAAAATATTTCTATTGGGCATTGGTTATTTTTATATTTTTAGCAATTTTGCCAGGAATTTTATATCCGCAAAGTTTTGGATTCCGCGGCGATTTGACTTTTCAGGAAACAAAATCCATTTTGGGAATTATCGCCAGCCCGTTTGTTTTTTTGAAGCCGGTAGCGTTATCCGAACCAATTTTAATGCTAGGCGTTTTGGTAGGATTATTATTCGCCTTTTTATACAAAAGAAATCTTTTTCTGCCGACGTTTCTTTTCCTGTACGCTTATAGCGCAACATTTTATCTTTTTTTCCGGTACGAGCACAGGTTTGCTTTGCCGCTTTTTCCGTTGTTGGCGATAATGGCTGCTTATGGAGCATTAGAAGTTTATAAAAGATTTACTGGCCGTATTTTTACTGCTCTTTTGATTCTGATTTTGGCTATGCCAGCAGTTTTTTCTTTGCGACTAAGCTATTTATTATATCAGAATGATTCGCGCAATCATTTAATTGAATGGGTTGAAACGAATATTCCGGCCAGTTCTAAAATATTGGTTTATGCCCGGCTGACTCGTTTGCCGGCCACTCCGGAAGCAATTAAAGAACAAAGGGCTATTGATTCTGGTTCATTAAGAAAGATTGATTTAGCGGAAGAAAATTTTCCTAAGCAACGAAGTTTTCACGCCTTGAATTTACACGATGTAAATAATCAAGAATTTTATGGTAATTTAGAAAAATATGCCAAAGACAATAGTTACCAATATGTTTTTTTTGGCGGAACGGATGTTAGAGAAGCGGAAAAGCTGAAGATTTTCCAAAAAATAGCGACAAAAGGAACGGCTCTAAAATCATTCGGAGAATTTCAAGAAGATTATTCGCCGTACATAGGCCAGCTTTTGGGAAATCCTTTGAATTTGTTTAAAATTAAAGAATTCGGCCCACCGGTGGCAATTTATGAATTAACAATAAATAACAAATAACAACAAGTTACGACAAATAACTACAATTAACAATATTTATATAATCACATGTTGTTTATTGTAGTTATGGGTAGTTATATGTAGTCATATGTCAAAAATCGTAGTCATTATTCCAACTTATAATGAAAGAGAAACGATGGGTGTGCTAATAGATGAATTAGAAAGCGAATTTCGACTTATTTCAAAGCATCAGATGTGGATTTTAATCGTGGACGGTAATTCTCCGGACGGCACAGCAGAAGCGGCGAGGCAAAAGAAAAAAGTACATCAAAATATAAATTTAATTATAGAGAAAGAAAAGCGCGGTCTGGGAATGGCTTATCTAACCGGAATGAATTACGCCATTCATAATTTAAAAGCTGATGCTTTTATTGAATTTGATGGAGATGGCCAGCACGACCCCAAAGATATTAAACGCTTAGTGGCGGAATTGGATAATGGTTATGATTATGTAATTGGTTCCCGTTATGTTGCCGGAGGCAGTATACCGGAAGAATGGGGTTGGCATCGAAAATTTTTAAGCCGTTTTGGCAGTTTATTCATAAAATGGTTGCTTCATCTGCCGACTAACGACAACACTTCCGGTCTTAAATTAACCAGAGTGGCGGGATTCGCGGAAAAATTACTTCTTAATGAAAAAGAAATTTTATCCAAGCGGCACGCTTATAAAATTCATCTTTTATATGAAATGTTGGCTTTAGGAGCGAAAACTAAAGAAATCCCGATTAAATTTTTAGAACGGGGTGGCGGCGCCTCCAAAAGTTCTTTAGAGGATATTATTGAATCTTTAAGGGTGGCCTTAGTGTTGTATTTTAGGTGATTATGTCATCTAAAAAATTAAAAATCGCCTTTTTTAGCGAGGACTTTTCCAGAAAGGGCAAGGGCACGGCGCTGGTGGTTCAAAAATTGGTTGAGCAATTTATTTCTAATTTTTCCGATAAGGTTGAGCTGACCATTATTAGAAAGGCGGGTTTTTGTGACCATCCGATAGCTAAAAAAATCAGGAATATTGAGATAAAAGTTTATCGTCTTCCATTTTTTTCCACCCTAATATCTTATTTGATTTTTTTTGTTAGCAATAAAAATAAAGAAGAATTTGACGCGGTTATTTTTAATCGTAATGTTTATCCTGGATTTTGGTTTTTAAACGCAAAAAAATTTGTGCTTTTACAATATGATGCGCCAGTAAATTCATTTTATAAGATAAAAATGAGTTTGGATATTAAATTAATAGACCTATTTTTAAAATATTTTGGTAAATATTTTTTAAAAGCTGTGATTGCGTTTTCTAAAAGTGCCAGAGAAGAAATTATTCATTATTACCGAATGAGCCCCGACACGGTTTTTTCAATTTATGGTGGAGCAGCAGAAAATTTCCGCCAGTTTTCCCTGTCAGAAAAATTAGAAAATAGAGATTATTTTCAACAAAAATATGGCATTATAGCCCCGTATATTTTAGTTGTTTCTAGGTTAGATCCTCAAAAAAATATTCACACCTTAATTGACGCCCTTTTAATTTTAAAAAATCGTTACGGAATTTCTCATAAATTGATTATCGTTGGTGGGCGGCATTTGCCGGAATATACTAAAATGATTGATGATAAAATTGTTAAAAATGGCCTAAATAAAGAAGTAGTTATCGCGCCATATATAGAAGATGCGGATATGCCGGCAGTTTATAACCTGGCTGATTTATTAGTTTTCCCATCATTACTGGAAGGCTTTGGTTTGCCGATGATTGAGGCGATGAAGTGCGGGATTCCTGTAGTGGCCTCGGATATTCCGGTATTATCAGAAGTAGTTAGCGGGGCGGCGGCTTTAATGGATTCTCAAGACCCAAAACAATTAGCTGATAAAATTTTTGAGGTTTTAAATGATAAAAATTTGCGGGATGATTTAATCCGTCGCGGGTTAGAAAGATCCAAGCTGTTTTCTTGGGAAAGAACAGCGGACGACCTATTTAAAATAATTAGAAATTTAGAGTAATTAGGGTAATTATGAAATTGATTTATATTGCCAACATACGTTTGCCGACCGAAAAAGCTCATGGCATCCAGATTATGAAAATGTGCGAGGCCCTAAGCAATCAAGATTTAGATGTGGAATTGCTGGTTCCGAGACGGATTAATGATTTATTAGAAGACCCTTTTGATTTTTATCAAGTGAAAAGAATTTTTAAGATTACCCGTATTCTTTGTTTTGATTTAGTTAGTTTTGAAAAATGGAGAATCGGTTTTTTCGTTTCTACATTAAGTTTTTTGTTTTTCACAAAGATTTATTTATTTTTTAGGGAATACGATATTTTATATAGCCGGGAGCTATTAACAGGACTATTTTTCAGAAACTATTTTTTTGAATTGCATAATTTTCTTCAGAAACCCGGTCGATTTTATAAATTTTTGATATTTAAGCCAAGAACAATATTTGCTTTGACCGGTTTTTTGAAGGATAATCTTAAAAAAACGGGAATCGCAGATAAAAAGATTATGATTTTGCCTGATGCGGTTGATTTGGCAGAATTTAGCCCTTCTCTTGATAGGGAAGGGGCAAGAAAGAAGCTTAATTTGCCGTTAGATAAAAAAATTATTATTTATACCGGCAGTTTCCTTTTTTATAAATGGAAAGGAATCGGTTCCTTATTGGATGCGGGAAAATTGCTAAAGGACGACTTTTTATTTGTTTTAGTCGGGGGTCACCCGTGGGAGATAAGAAAATTAAAAGAGCGTCCCATTCCTCTAAATGTTTTATTAGTGTCTTATCAAAAACATGAAATTATTCCATATTATTTAAAAGCTGCAGATATTTTTGTAATTCCTAATGAAAAAGGGGACGCAATATCAGAAAAATATACTTCACCTCTTAAGCTTTTTGAATATATGGCTTCCCGGCGGCCAATTATTAGTTCTGACCTTCCTTCCTTGCGAGAAATTTTGACGGAAAAAGAAGCATTATTTTTTGAGGCCGGCAATCCGGCAGATTTAGTGAGGGCAATTAAAAAAATTTTTGAAGATAAAGATTTATCGGAAAAATTGAGTTATAATGCATATCAGAAGGTTAAAGATTATACTTGGGAGAAAAGAGCAAAGAAAATTATATTTGAAACAAGTGACAAGAAATTGTATTAGTCAAATGTAAAGCGTCAAGCGTCAAATGTTAAATGTTTTATTATGAATTATAAAAAAGAAGATTTGATTTTAGTCATTGTCCTTTTAGGAGCCCTGTTTGTTTCTCTTTCTTATTCATTTTATTTTCGAATACCTCCGGCGGTTGATGCTCGTGCTTATAATAATATTGCCTGGAATATTGTTACAGGCAATGGTTACCGGGAAGACGTAAACGTGCCGATTGACGAAGACAATGCAATTATGAGAGTGGGTCCCGGCTACGAGTTTTTTTTGGCAGCTATTTATTATTTATTCGGGCATCATTATGAAGCAGTATGGGTTATTCAAGCGCTTTTAAATGTTTTATCGGCCGGACTAATTTTTTTGGTTACTAAGGAGATTTTCAAGGTTCACTGGAATTATCTTATTGGCGTAACCGCAGCGATTTTAATCGGTTTTTCTCCGGATTTGATTACGATGCAGGGCATGCTGATGACAGAGACATTAGGAGTTTTTTTAATTGTCCTTACGGCATATTTATTTTTCCGATATTTTAATCAGACAGAAAAATCCGGATGGAAAATTTTTTCAATTGGGGTAACTTTGGCTTTGGCTTCCACCGTCAGGACGCCGGCTCTTTTTTTGATTTTTCCGATAATTTGGGTTTTGTGGAAAAATAAAAACTGGAAACACCTCCTTTTTGTTTTTTTGGGGTTAGTTTTGATTTTTACTCCATGGATTGCGAGAAATTATTATGTTTACCGGACTTTTGTTCCGACTAATTTGGCTTATGGAATTGATTTGGGTTCCGGGAATCATTTTGGCGCCAGTGGCGAACTGGAGCCGTATCCAGTCAATGATCTTTATTTGGAGCAGTATGGATTGGTGGAGGGAAGCCGTCGCCTTACTGGAGAAGCCCTACGATTTATCGTTTTTAATCCTCTAGAATTTTTAAAAATCACTCTTTATAGAACCTCCATTTATTTTAGTTTTGCCCGGCCGACCGGTTTTTGGTTCCATCTTCATGGCTGGAGTAAGGCCATTACTCTTGTTTTTTCCGCAATTTATTCAGTAATACTTTTTGTTTTTGGATTTTGGGGTATTTGGTCCCTCTTCGCGGGATCTCGCGAAGCGAGACAGATTTCTTATATGAATGGCCGGGAAAAAACCCTCGCTAAAATTTTTTTGGCGATGCTGATTATGATGCCGCTCGCAGTGGTTGGTATTATAGTAGAAACAAGATATAGGATGCTGGTTTACCCGTTTCTGGCGGTTTTTGCCGGTTATGGTTTGAGTGTGTTTTGGCAAAAGAAATTGGAATGGCAGCCGGCTTTAATTATCACATTTTTGCTTGGCGCCAATACTTTTTTTGATGTTTCAAGAAATCTGGGTCGGATTTTTGAACGAATTCAGGACTTGACAAAATAGTTCTAATCGTGCTATACTTTATTTAGTAATTTAAGTTATTTACGGAGTTGGTTACAGCTTTTAGTCCATACAAATGTGGATTGAGAGCTGTAATTAACTGGCAGGAGTTCCGCCAGACAAAGGAAAAACAAGGAGGATACGGCGATGGCAAAGAAAATCGTCGTGGTTCCGGGCTTAACACCGGAATGGATGAGAAAGCGAAATGGCATCATGAAAGCGATCGATGAGCGGCTACTTCTTGGCTTGGAAAGGCCAGGAGCTGGTTTGACTCTTGATCAGCTACAGAAGCGGGCTGTGGAAGATCGCTGCTTCTGCAAAAAGAAGGCAGAAGCGGCAGTCCTACCCTTCAAGCATGACAAGACACCAAATGGCTGGACGCTTTTGGAAGACACTCCGTTCGACGGGAAGCAGTTCGTTCCAGACCTCGTGGAGTTCCTGAAGTCCGGCGAGTCCTCGGTCAACGGCGAGTTGATGAAGTGGAGAGCCAAAGAGCTCAATGCCCATCTCGGTCAGAGACACGCAGAGTACTTGCTGGAGCATCAAGAACTGATCACCAAGGAATGGCAAGGCAAGTATTACCTCGTCTTCCCTGGAACAGTCTGGCAGGACTCGATTGGCCTCCGCGACATACCGTACCTCGTCTGGAGCAGGGGCGAGTGGTACCTGAGCTTCCGCTGGCTTGAGGACGGCTGGATCGGCTACGACCGTTTGGTTCGTCATCGCGGGTAGGGTCACTGGGACCCTTGGGAAGATGCGCTGCAAGAGCTTGCTCTTGCAGCGCATTTCTATTTTCAAATCAATTTTTAATTGTTATTATGAATTTTGGATAGTAGATTAATATTTTGTTTGCGGCTACGGCTTCAAACAATCGAATTCCAAGGATTAAAAATCCTTAAAAATGAAACTACCCGGTACAGAGTATTAGAGAGTTTAAATACTCCGAATAAGATACAGCCCAGAGAGCATTCAATGGGCGGTGGAATGGATGGCGCGCTATATATTAAGGAAAAATATTATATCAGATACGCTGATGATTTTGCTATCCTATCAGATAGCAGGAATTGACTGGAAGGTCTAACCCCTAAAATCCAGAGTTTTTTATCCGAAAAACTTAAACTAGAATTGCATTCCAATAAATTATTCATTGAAACCATCTATTCCGGAGCGGATTTTCTTGGTTGGGTGAATTTTTCTGATCACCGGATATTATGAACCGCTACTAAAAGGAGATTGAGGCATGGGAATACGAATAAGATTAAAAAAGAGATTTTATTTCTTTCCAGATGATTTTATGCCACATACGGGTATGACAATGAAGGTTTGATTAATGTTATATTTATATAATTGATTTATGAAAAAACAATTTTTAGACAATAAGACAATTTTGGTCTGTGGCGGCTGCGGTTTTATGGGTTCTAATTTTATCCGTTATGTGCTTGATAATTTTAAAAAAGCTAAGATCATCAATTTAGATCTTTTAACTTATGCGGGGAATAAAAAAAACCTTGCCGGAATTTCTAGTAAAAATTATCAGTTTGTAAAAGGCAACATTAACAATTTAAAATTGATGGTTAGATTGATGAAAACTGCTGATTTTATCGTTAATTTTGCCGCCGAAACCCACGTGGACCGTTCTATCCATGGCGGCGCGCCGGATTTCGTTAGAACCAATGTTTTAGGAGTGCAGTCCCTGTTAGAAGCGTTACGGCAGTCGCCGAATGTTTTAAAAATGATTCAGATTTCCACTGATGAGGTCTGGGGAGATTTACCGCTTGATTCCAAAGAGAAATTCAAAGAAGATTCGCCGTTTAAGCCGAATTCTCCTTATGCCGCTTCAAAAGCAGCCGGTGACCTCTTGGTCCGTTCTTATGTGAAAACATATGGGGCGCCGGCAATAGTTTCCCATTCGGTAAATAATTTCGGCCCAAGGCAATTTCCGGAAAAACTCATTCCTTTTTTTGCTTTGCGGGCTATGCGGAATCAGCCGTTGCCGCTTTATGGCGACGGTAAAAATGTCCGGGATTGGCTTTATGTAGATGATCACACCGCCGCTATTTTGTCTTTGCTTGAAAAAGCAGAAACTGGCGGGGTTTATGCGATTTCCCGGGGCGAAGAATTTTCTAATTTAGAAATTGCGGGAAAAATATTAAAGATATTAAATAAGTCAAAAGATTTGATTACTTTTGTCAAAGACCGCCCCGGACATGATCGGCGTTATTCAGTTGACTCTTTAAAATTAAGGCGCCTAGGCTGGAAACCAAAATATTCTTTTGAAGATCAGCTTAAAAAAACCATTGCTTGGTATAGAGAAAACTCTAATTGGGTTTACGGGGTTCTAAATAAGAGTAACGATATTAATAAACACATTAAAATTAATTAATTTAATTTTAAATTTATGAAAGGAATTATTTTAGCGGGCGGCAATGGAACTCGTTTGCATCCCCTGACGTTAGTAACGAATAAGCACCTTTTGCCGGTCTATAAAAAACCGATGATTTTTTGGCCGTTGGAGACCTTAATTTATTGCGGCATTAAAGATATTTTGATTATTTCCGGACGGGGGCATGCCGGTCATTTTGTCAATTTGCTTGGTTCCGGAAAAAAATTCGGAGTGGACTTATCTTATGATATTCAAGAAGACGCCGGCGGAATTGCCCACGCGCTGGCGATTGCGGAGGACTTTGCCAATAAAGATAAAATCGCGGTTATTCTCGGAGACAATGTTTTTATGGATTCCGGAGAATTAAAGAAAGGCGTGGATGATTTTAAAAAACAGGAGGATGGGGCAAAAATTTTCTTAAAATCAGTATCTGACGCTCACCGATTCGGAGTTGCGGAAGTTAAAGAAAATAAAGTTATCGGCGTGGAAGAAAAGCCAAAACAGCCGAAGTCCAATTTGGCGGTCACCGGAATGTATCTTTATGACAATAATGCTTTTGATATTATTAGAGGACTTCAGCCGTCCGGCAGGGGAGAATTAGAAATTACCGATGTTAATAATCATTATATTGAAAAAAATCAGATGTCTTATCATGTTTTGGAGTCCGAATGGACGGATGCCGGAACTTTTGACTCTCTTTTACGGGCGAATTTAATTGCCGCCGGTATAAAATCATTTCCGCAATAATTCCTTTATGCGTAAACTTTCAATTATTATACCTGTTTACAATGAAAAAAACACCATTCAAGAAATTATCAGCCGCGTGAAGTCCGTTTTTTTGGTTGATATTGAAAAAGAAATTATTGTAGTAGACGACGGCTCCACTGATGGCACGCGGGATATCATTAAGAACATTGAGGGAATCAATTATGTTTTTCATGAAAAAAATCTTGGCAAGGGCGGAGCTGTAAGGTCCGGTTTTCAAAAAGCCACCGGCGATTTTTTGATTATTCAAGACGCTGATTTGGAATATGACCCGGAAGAATATTCTCGGCTGTTAAAACCGATTATTGCCGGTAAGGCGGATGTGGTTTATGGATCGCGATTTGTCGGCAACGATCCGCACCGCATTTTATATATTTATCACTATCTGGCCAATAGCTTTTTAACAATGTTTTCCAATCTTCTAACCGGATTAAATCTTTCCGATATGGAAACTTGTTACAAAGCTTTTAATCGAAAAGTTATTGACAGCATTAAGGATTCATTGAAATCTCAGCGTTTCGGTATTGAACCGGAATTAACAGCGCGCGTAGCGCGTGGTCGCTGGCGCCTTTATGAAGTAGGAATTTCTTATTACGGCCGTACATATGACGAAGGCAAAAAGATTGGCTGGAAAGACGGGGTCTCCGCCATTTTTTCTATAATTAGATTCAACCTGTTTGATTTTTAATTTGCGTATGACTGGAAAGTTTTATTTATTTTCTCAATGGCTGAAAAATCACCGAATCGAGATTTCCATATTTTTTCTTGCTTTCGGAACCCGTTTTTTGTATGCGGTTTTGGTCCAGATATTTTTTGGTTCTCATGGTTTTATTGCTTATAAGGACGCTGAGGTCCTATATCTCGGAGGGGCTAATAATTTTTTAGAACATAGTGTCTTTAGCATTAATAGTTTTCCGCCTTATTTGCCGGATGTCTATCGGACCCCTCTTTATACTTTTTTTGTCGCTTCTTTTCTTTGGCTAAAACTTCCTTTTTTTGGGATAATTGCCACTCAGAATTTTTTAGCCGGCATCATTAGCATACTGGTTTATCGTATCGGCCAACTGCTTTTTTCTTCTAAGCGCGTTGGTCTGCTGGCGGCAGTAGCAACCTCTCTTGAGCCATTATCAATCTATTGGAACAATCTCTTAATGTCTGATTATTTATTCACTTTCTTTTTCATCCTTGGCTGCTATAAACTTTTTCAAAAAAATTATCCTGTCTTTGGGCTGTTATTAGGATTGGCAACTTTAGTCCGGCCGATAGGCCTGTATTTTTTCTGGATATTATTGCTGGCGGCAATCATTAATGAATTTTGGGGTCAGGGGAATCTCTTTAAGCTTTCTTGGCGCAAGTTTTTATTAGCCATGATATTATTTATTATAGTTTTATTTCCCTGGATGGCGCGCAATAAAATTTTATTTGACACTTGGCAGTTATCCAGCGCTTTTTGGTACAATCTTTATTTGCGGCCGATGAATGAATTTGTGCAAACGCAAGGTTTTTCTCTGCCGATGCCAATCGCGCCTTCCGACTATCCCAATCCGGAAACTTTTATTTATAGTTTTCAAAGCGTCGCTTTTTATAAGCAGCAATTTATGGAGATATTCAAAAAATACCCATTGCAATATTCGCAATTTCATCTAGGATTATCGGTAAAATCTTTACTCGCTAACCAGTATAATTATCTTGCCAACTATGTTTTGCGTCCGGAATTGCCAGCTCTCTTTTACGGTGGGCGCAATAAGTTAATTATGGCTGCCGTTGCGATTGGCGGCCTGGCCTGGTCATTGCTCTATTTGTTAATGTTTTTGTCTTTTCTTCATCGCTCCAGCCGAGTTTTCTTGGCCGCTTTTTTGGTTATCCTAGCCCTAGTCGCGCTTTCTTTAGGGGTTTTGGGGGGAGGAAAAGATGCCGATATGAGCCGTTATCTTTTGCCTTTGGCGCCATTTGTTTTTCTTTTCGCCGGTTCTGGAATTAAAGATTTCTATCTCCGCCTTAAGCGGACCGCGGCCGGGAATTAAATTATTATTGACACCCGGAATATTTTCGCTAATTTAACCATATGAGTAAAACTGCTAATTTAATTTTTATCATCGGTTTACTGGTGGCGGTGTTTTTCTTCGCTACTTACGATTTAACCGAAAGTCCCCATACCTGGTATGACGAAGGAGCGATTATCCAGAGGGCGATTACTTATTTGCGTTACGGAACCATGCATTATCAGGTGGCCCCCGACCAATTTAGTTCTGCCGCGTTTGACAGTACCGGCTACCCGGTAATTTATCCGATTGCTTTAGCTTTTAAATATTTCGGGATTGGTCTGTTGCCCGCGCGCGCCGTGATGGCGGTGTTTATATTGCTTTTAGTTTTAACTGCCTACACTCTGATTAAGCGGACAGCTGGTTCTTACTATGCGGCGGCGGCGGCGCTTTTACTCGGCACCTTTCCGCCTCTTTATGGAAACGGAAAAAATGTACTGGGGGAAATTCCGGGGTTATTTTTCTTATTTTTGTTTTTATTTTGCCTGCACTTTCTGGAGAAAAGCGGTTTTCGGAGCAGGCGATTTTTAGTTTTAAGCGGTTTAGCGGCAGGTCTTTGCCTTTCCACTAAACCGAATTTTCTTCTGTTTTTGCCGGCCTTGGTTATTGCCTTATTGATTTTTAAAAAAAAGGAAGTTTGGAATTGGGATGTGGCGCGGTATTTCTTGCCGGCATTTATGCTGCCGCTGATCCTATTTGCCTATACTCAATTTCTGCCAACCGATTCTTTGGCCAAGGTACTGGCTTTCTACCGCAATCCCTATAACTTAACCGATTGGCCGGCTTTAATGCTAAAAAATTTCCTTCGTTTTTTCACCGAAGCCACTCCCATCTATTTTTGGTCTTTTTTCCTAACGTGGCTGGCCTCTTTAGCTTTACGGATGAAATCCGATAAAAATCAAATTTCTTTAAGCGAGAGCACCGCGTTTATTTTCGCGTCCATCCTATTCTTAGCCTATTTGCGCACTCCCGGCTGGTACCGTTATTTTTTTATTGCGCACGTCCTGGCTTTGGTTTATTTTCCATTTTCCTTTTTCCACCTTTTTACTAAATTCATAAGGTTTTTTTCTCAGCGAGGAAAATTTTACTCGAGTTTAATGCTATTGGTTTTATTTATGTCAATTCATTTATACCTGTTAGGATTTAATTCTTGGGTTTCTGCATATTATGGCCACACCACTACGCAAAATCTGGAAAGTTATTTTAAGGATTTTAATCCCAGTTTGTCCGTATTTGTTTATGATGTGCCGCAAATCCTGACTTTTTTGCCAAATAAAAATTATTATCAATATTTGAGTATGAATGATACGGGATTGTACGAAATAGGCACTGAACAAATTTCGGTTATTGATCAAGGCGTCCCGGATATTCTGATTCTTTCCGCTGACGAAGAAAATTTAGAGCGATTTGCGCATTACCATTTAAAAGACAGGGTGGGCGGATATCTTATTTTGATTAGGCGATAGTTACTTTTTTATTTTGTTTTTAATTATGCGCCAAAAAACAAATTTTTATCATTCTGGTTTATGTATCTTTACTACCTTACCCTTGCGGATTACAACATCCGCCCCATTTGGTACGCCATTTTTTTTGAGTAAAAGTTTTACAATTATATTAGCTACTTCCTCTGGCTTTTGCTGCATTTCTGCATCTTTATCTCCAAACAAATAACGTCTCATCTTAGTGTTAATTCCGGCTGGCGCTACAGAAAAATAAGAGATACCGGAATTTATCAGAGATTTTCCAATAGATTGCGTTAAACCGCGAGCCGCAAATTTGGAAGCACTGTATATTGGAAACATAGAGTTGGCAGATAACCCGGCAGTGGAAGTTATATTAACAATAATTCCGCTGCCTCGCCTTTTCATAATAGGCAAAATCTCTTTTGAAAAATAAAAAATAGGCTTAATGTTAGTATCAAAACTATTGTTATATTCCGTATCTGTTATTTTTTCTATTGGTTTTGGTTTAAATATAAAACCCGCATTATTTATTAAGATGTCTATTTTCTTCTGCCTATTCATTACTTCTCCGACGAAGCGAACCACATCTTCTTGAATTCTTATATCCGCTAAGCTATACTTACAAAAAAATCCAGAGTCCTTTATTTCCCGACAAGCGTGCGCCAATTCTTTTTTGTTTCGGGCGCAAATTTCAACCAAAGCTCCTTTTTTTGATAAAGCCGCGGCGATTGCTTTGCCGAGACCAGACCCGCCGCCAGTTATGATGGCAACCTTATTTTTCAAATTTAGTTCCATACAGGTAAAACATTCTTTATATAACAAAGGTTAATAATATTTAAGATAATAGATAAATGCATAAAAAGAAAGCTTTCATAACCGGCATAACCGGACAAGACGGATCCTATCTTGCCGAATTTTTATTGAGGAAAAAGTATGAAGTTCATGGCCTTATACGAAGATCTAGTTTAGAAAATTTTGACCGTATAAAAGACATACGGTTCTGTTATAAAGACGCTTTTTATTTACATTATGGCGATTTAGTTGACTTCGGGTCAGTAATAAATTTGATAAGAAAAATCAGGCCAGACGAAATTTATCATATGGCCGCCATGAGCGATGTCCGAATAAGTTTTGATATTCCAGAATACACTGCCAATGTTACGGGAGTTGGAACATTGCGCGTGCTTGAAGCTATCCGACAAAGCAATCTAGATTTAAAAAATATAAAATTTTATCAAGCTTCAAGTTCCGAAGTTTTTGGCAAGGCCTTAGAAATACCACAAAAGGAGACGACCCCATTTTATCCCAGAAGTCCATATGCGGTGTCTAAGGTTTTTGCGCATTGGATGTGCAAAAACTATCGAGAATCATATAATATGTTTATTTGTAGCGGAATCTTATTCAACCATGAATCGCCCAGACGTGGAGAAAACTTTGTAACAAGGAAAATTACAAGAGGTATCGCAAATATATTAGCGGGAGGTCAGGAAAAAATTAACCTTGGAAATCTTAATGCCAAAAGAGATTGGGGTTATGCTCCAGAATTCATTGAGGCAATATGGTTAATGATGCAACAAGAACAACCGGACGATTATGTAATTGCAACCGGAGAATCGCATTCCGTAAGAGAATTTTTAGAAGAGGCCTTCAGCTATACAAATCTTCGCTGGCAAGATCATATTAAGATAGATAAAAATTTATTTCGTCCCGCCGAAACCGATCTGCTTATCGGTGATGCTTCAAAAGCGAAAGAAATGCTTGGCTGGGAACCTAAAACTAAATTTAAAAATTTGGTGCGTATTTTGCTTCAGGAAGATTGTAAGGCCGTCGGCGTTAAGATACCCAAATTTAAAAAGAAATTCATTAAGAATTAATTATATATATGCAGAAAAAAATGTGCCGTATGTGTGAAAGCAAAAGCCTGGAGATGGTCCTGGATCTTGGATTTCATCCCCCATCTGATGCCTTTTTGGATGCTGAAGAATTAAATCAGCCGGAAATTTTTTATCCTCTGCGGATTGTGATTTGTGAATCATGCGGTTTATGGCAATTGGATTATGTAATCGATCCAAAAATTTTATATCAAAAAAATTACCCTTACGAGTCATCCACGACCAAGACAGGAAGAAATCACTATACAGAAATGGCTTCAACGCTTGCAAAAAAATTTGCGAAACCAGGGGAGTTAGCTATAGATATCGGCAGCAATGTAGGCGTGCTATTGCAGGGACTTAAAGAGCATGGCCTTAAAGTATTGGGGATAGACCCAGCGGGCAATATAGCCGCAAAGGCAATACAAAACGGCATAAATACCATCGTTGATTTTTTCTCGTTAGAAATAGCGAAGAAAATAAAAAAGGAGTTTGGTGAAGCCAAAATTATAACAGGAACAAACGTATTCGCTCATATAGATAACTTAGCTGATTTTATGCGCGGCATTGATTATTTGCTTCTCCCCAAAGGTGTTTTTGTTATTGAAGCGCCGTATCTTTTGGAATTAGTAAAAAACCTTGAATATGATACCATATATCATGAACATTTAAGCTATTTAAGTTTGAAACCTCTCTCTAAGTTTTTAGATAAGTTTGGTTTTGAGATGTTTGGCGCGGAAAAACAAAATATTCACGGCGGCACTATCCGTTTTTTAATGGCGCGGAAAGGAAATTATGCGATTGCAAAAGATGTTGCGGAATTTATTAAAATAGAGGAGGATGAAAAAATTCATGACGTCAAATATATTAAAGATTGGTTTGCGCAAGAAGTTAAAAATCATAAATACGAACTATTAAAATTATTACTTAATCTAAAAAGTATGGGCAAAAGAATTTCTGGAATAAGCGCGCCGGCAAAGGGAAATACTTTACTAAATTACTGCGGAATTGATGCAGGAATATTGGAATATCTTACAGAAAAAGCTGTTATAAAAATAGGTAGCTATACTCCGGGTAGTCATATAAAAATTGAACCGGACGAAAAATTATTAGATGATATGCCTGACTATGCGCTTATCCTGGCATGGAATTTTGCCGATGAAATTATGAAAAGTATGAAAGTATTTAAGAATAGAGGCGGAAAGTTTATTATTCCGATACCAAAACCGATTATTATTTAATTAACAAATATTATGAACACAAAATTTAGCAACCAAAAAATAAAACCGGTTTTCGGTGATTCGCGCGGAAATATTTTTGATATTCTTGAAATTCCCGTAACGCACATTGGAAAAATAACTTTCAAAAAAGGGGCGGTTAGAGGAAATCATTACCATAAAAAATCAACCCAGTATTCTTACG
Source organism: Candidatus Harrisonbacteria bacterium RIFCSPHIGHO2_02_FULL_42_16 (assembly GCA_001818695.1). Classification (GTDB taxonomy): domain Bacteria; phylum Patescibacteriota; class Minisyncoccia; order UBA6257; family 02-FULL-45-10c; genus 2-02-FULL-42-16. Next base: position 40,043 of record MHJG01000005.1, read on the forward strand.
TCATTGGTGGGAAATTGGAACTGACAATAATGGGGCTTAATAATAAAAAAATTAAAAAAATAATCTTGAGCGAGGGCGACCTGACAACAATACCTCCAAAAATGATACATATATATCGCGCGCTGGCAAATTCTTCAATACTTGATATAACAACTTATGCCCGGGGTAAAAAGGGATACGAAGAAGATACTATCCGAGTGAAAAATGACCATGTATGAAGCTAAAAAACTTTGTTTTATTATACCCGAATATTATTCTTCAGCGGCTACCCACTTTAATTATTTATATAAGCTGATTTCTTTATTAGAGAAAGAGACGGATATTTTTTTAATTGTAGAGCGTGGCGATAATCCGGATTTTTTAAAGAAAGGATATTTTTACGTTCAAAAGTTTAGAATTTTGCCGCTAAGATTCATAGAGGATTTTTTAATACTTCTTTATGTTAGATTGCTTGGATATCAAGATTTTTACGTTCATTACTCATTTCTTTCCGCATTTAATGCTTCTCTGATTATAAAATTTCTTGGCGGTCGGACTTTTTATTGGAATTGCGGCCTTCCCTGGCTTTATAAGCGCGGTTTAATCCGTAAAACCTTCGAACTTTTAACTTATAAATTTATTACTTATTTAGTGACCGGAACGGAGAATTTAAAAAAGGAATACGCTCTTCATTGCCGTATGCCGCTGTCGCGGATCAAGGCGATGCCTAACTGGATAAATCTGTCTGACTTTCGGCCGGATTCCGGGCGGATGCCGGGCCTTAAAAAGGAGTTAAACCTTTCTGCGAGAAACAAGGTTTTATTATTTGTACACCGGCTTTCCAAAAGGAAAGGGGCGCATTATCTGCCAGAAATTTTAAAAAGTTTGTCCGAAGAAAACGTGGTTTTGCTGATTATCGGGGATGGGCCGGAGCGTCCGGAAATAGAATCTAGAATCAATAATTACGGGTTATCGGCTCGGGCAAGATTTTTGGGCCGGGTGCCGAATAAAGATATCCGGAATTATTTTGGAATCGCCGATATCTTTATTATGCCGTCGGAAGAGGAGGGATTCCCGCACGTGCTTTTAGAGTCAATGGCGGCAGCGGTTCCCTTTGTAGCTTTTAATGTCGGCGGAGTCGGAGAAATAACGCCACCGGAATTTTCTGAATATTTGGCAGCCGGAGGCAATCTTGAGATTTTTGTTGAAAAGGTTAAAAAATTATTATATATTGACTCGAAATATTTGGAGATTTTAAAACAAAGTGAATTAAAATGGGTGCGGCAATTTGATATAAAATTTGCCGTTGTAAAATTCAACAAATTGTTAAATTAAGTTTATGAGCAAAAAAGTAGCATTAATTACCGGCATCACCGGCCAAGACGGCTCGTATTTAACTGAGCTGCTTTTGGCAAAAGGGTATGAGGTTCATGGAATTGTCCGCCGGGCTAGTAGCGTTAATACTGAGCGGATTGACCACCTTTTTGATCCGATTAATCCGGTGGGAAAAAAATATCTGCATTATGGAGATTTGGCGGAAGAAATAGACTATTTGCTTTATGAATTGCAGCCGGATGAGGTTTATAATCTTGGCGCCATGAGCCACGTTAAGATTTCTTTTGAAATCCCTATTTATACCGGGAATATTACCGGATTAGGGGCGGCTAGGATTTTGGAAGGTATCCGCAAGATGGGATTAACTAAAAAAACAAAATTTTATCAGGCCTCATCCAGTGAAATGTTTGGCATTACGCCGCCGCCTCATTTAGAATCCAGTTTTTTTAATCCGGTTTCGCCTTATGGTTGCGCCAAGCTTTATGCTTACTATATGACTAAAGCATATCGGACAGGTTATGGAATGTTTGCAGCGAATGGAATTCTTTTTAATCATGAAAGCGAAAGAAGAGGGGTGAATTTCGTTACCAGGAAAATAACTCGCGGAGCGGCAAGAATTAAATTGGGATTGCAGGATAAATTGGTCCTCGGCAATTTGGATTCCAAAAGAGATTGGGGACACAGCCGGGATTATATGGAAGCAATTTACTTGATTTTACAACATGATAAGCCGGATGACTGGGTGGTAGCTACCGGCCAGCATCACACTGTCCGAGAATTCGTAGAAGCGGTATTCAATCATTTCGGTTTGGATTGGGAAAGGCATGTTGTTCTGGACAATATTTATACAAGACCCAACGAAGTGCCGTCTCTTTTGGGAGACGCTTCTAAGATAAAAAACGTTCTTAATTGGAAGCCGAAAGTCGGATTTACAGAATTAGTGAAGGTGATGTGCGATAGCGATTTTGAGAAAGAAAAGTTGAACTTGGTTTAAATATGAAAAAAATAGAAAGAAATGGCGTTCTCTATGCTGCTTATGACAGCTTATCGGAGATAGAAAAAGGATTTAATTGGTATAGCAAAGATTCCGACGCTATTCAGGTGGCCAGTATGTCTTATGACCGTGGGAAAGTTGTGGAGCCGCATACTCATATCTTTCGTCCCCGTTCATCCGATTACACTCAGGAATCGGTTATTGTTGTTAAAGGAAAAATAGAGTTTTCCTTTTATGACCGAGAGAAGATTTTTTTGGATAAAGTTGTATTAAATCCCGGCGACCTGATAATTTCTTTCACCGGCTATCACGGCATGGAAGTGCTGGAAGACGGGACGGTTTATTTTGAAATAAAAACCGGCCCGTTTACGGGCCTGGAAGGAGAAAAAGAATTTATGGATTAGCCGATTTGACTTTGTTTTTGTTTTGAATTACAATACTTTCAGAGTTTCTTTGAGTATTGAATAGGGATGGGAGACAAAATGGTGGATAAGCTCGAGTTGGTTAATCAGAAGGCGATTGAGATGTTTCCGGAGCTTTGGAAAGCGGTTTATCTTCGACATCTGAAGTCTAATATTTTAACTGGCGGCCACGATCCTTTTCATGCTGCTAGAGTTGGGCAATATGCTTTTGAGATCGCTGAGGCCCTTGAGGTGGCTCGGCTCGCTGGAGTAGCTGGCCTCTGCCATAATGCTGATCGGATATTGCAACACGATTTAAAAGTTAGTAGAAAGGATGTTCCGGAAGAGATGGTTATCGTATTAGTCAATGAATGGCTTGATTTTACTGATTTATCTGAAGAGAAGCGGCGCCTGGTTGTTAGCGCGGTGCTTCTCCATAGTTTGCCGAATGATCCTAATGACGGATTAGTGTTAGTGACTTTAAAAGATGCGGATCGTTTAGCTAATTTGGAACCGGACGTTATTATGCGAGCGGCGCAGTTTTATCCGGATTTTCCAGTAGTGGATCCAGTGTATTGGCTGTCTGAATCCAGCGGCTACTTTTCGCGAACCGCGATCGAGTGTTGGCTGGATGTCGGACTTTTGCCGTTTACGCCTCCGGAGGGAGGATAAAATGGATAAAAAAGTTGTGTTAGTTACCGGGGGTTTCGGTGGAATTGGTTTTGCGACTGGGAAAGCTTTCATAAAAAGTGGGTATGACGTACTTCTTACTGATATTGCAGCAGCGCCCTCGCCAGAAGTTTTGGAATCTTTCCATGAATTAAACAGAATTTCTTCAGATGCGGTCGGTAACATGGTTTTGTATCCCAAATGTGATATACGTTCTGAAGAAATGGCAAGAGATCTTTTTGAGTTTTGTAAAAAAGCTTACGGTCGTTTAGATGTGTTGGTAACTGCACATGGCGTATATTCTTCTCAAAAAGTAAGTGAACTTACCGAAGAGGAAATTGATCGTATTATGGACACAAACTTCAAAGGGGTTGTTCTTTGTGCTCGGGAAGCGCTTTATCTTATGAAAACCGGCGTTATCATTAATGTTGGTTCTAGTGTGGGAATCGCAGCAGACAGCGATTCGCCAATTTATTCCGCTTCAAAAGCTGCAATCCATCAGTTTACGAAATGTTTGGCCCAAAAGTGCGGGAGAACCATTCGTGTAAATGTTATTGCTCCCGGTCCCGTGGATACGCCACTTCTTCGAAAAGCTTTTAATAATGATTTAAAGACTATCGAAGAGTATCGGCGTATGGCATTACGCGGCATAGCAAGTTGCGACGAAATCGCGACAATGATTGTATTTATGGCAAGCGATGCTTGTAATTTCATGAACGGCGCGATCGTGCCATTCGATGGCGGCGAGAGCATTCTTTACGCTGGAGAGCCACCGAAGTGATATTAATGATGAAAAGTAATATGAGCTTTGATTGACTATCAGCGCCTTGTGAAAATTTGTGAATAACAAATCTAACTCATAAGGCGCTTTTTATTTTCTTAAAATTACTTCTTTTAAAATTTGTTTTGCTAATTTTTGAGTGGCAGCGGTAATTACCGGCACCGCTTCTTTTTGTCCAAATTCAAAGTATTTTGCCGATCCAAGATCATTACCGTTTATACCAATCATTACACCACCTGCCTCTTTAATGAGTCCGTAAGCAACGGCTTTTTCTAGGTTCTGTTTTTTGGTGTATTCAATATAGGCGTCATATGCACCTAGAATAACATCGAGATAATTGGTGGACGAACCGGAGGTGTCGTTGCAGGAATTAGGAAATTTTTTGCTTAGAATATCGCGATAAATATTTTTTTCAGCTTCTAAATAATTATCAATATAAATTTTTGTTTTTCGGTTTAGGGGATCAGTTTGCGGGATCTTAATTGGTAAATTTTGATTGTTTTTTATAAGCCAGGCGCCTTTCCCCCGAGAAGCAACAAAGAGTCTTTTGGTGGCATGTTCCATAATGCCGCTTATCAAATAATCTTTATATTTTGGATTAAGGCCCTGAAAAATTCCAAACATGGTGGAGTATCTTCCTTTGCTGCGCGCGATTTTATAAATCGCTGATCCGTCTATGCCGTCTAAAATCCCGAGGAACTGCGGATGGGGCGTGATGTCTACCTGTCCGTGTTCTTCGGAAATTACCCTAACGGGTATTTCAATTGATTTTAGGTGATTAAGGACTGCATTTTCGGCTTCTATATCAGCTCGGACTGCAACATCCCCAAATTGATTTTTTTGAACAATTTCTTCGCCTTTTATTCCTAAGAGATCGTGGGTTTCAAGGGCCTTGAATAGAGCGACAACAACTTCTTTTTGCAATTTTTCCAAATTTACCTTCACAAATTTATAGATTTTTAGTTAGTTTTTTAAGTTTTCGGATTACCTTTTGTTCCATTTTTTTTCGATTTTCCCCAATAATGTATTTTGTCCAAATTTTTGAAAGCGATTTCATCATTTTTTCAAACCATTTTTCTCCGTAGCGGTCTTTTCCTAACAGCAACATTGCCGCTAAACCGTCCTCTACGCTGGCGAGTGCGGTTTCTATTATGAATTTTTCAAACCATTTTTTTCTAATAGGGATAAAAACAATCCGGTTTTCATCATCATGGATTTTTGAGGAAATGTCAACTGGGGTTAGATGGGTTTGGACAAAGAAGATTACTCCGGCGGTAGAAGAGCCAATATTATAAGTAATACCTCGGCAAATTAGCCCATAAATTTCTTTTGGACTTAGCCCGGTTTCTTCTTTTATTTCTCTAATAACGGTTTCGGTAGGAGTTTCTTTATCTTGAGTTTGGGCATTGCCCCCGGCGGTTACGCTATAGCCGCCGGGCTTATAATCGTGTTTGAGATTTCTAATGGCAATACCGAGTTTTTCTTCGCCGGAATTTGTTTTGGCGATTATTGCCGCAACAACCCCTATTGGGACGGGAACAAATTTTCTGCCCATTTTTTTTAGTTTTAAACTTCGCCCCCCGATTGCGTCTCGATAACTGATAGTCGGGTCAACCTTGATTATTAATTGACCGTTTTTAACTTTTGCGCCAACGAAATGATATCTTGACGGTTTGGTGTCGCCGGACCGTAGTTTAAAACCCGAAGTTAAAAATTTTTGCCACTCATTTTCTATTAGTAATTCAGATTTTAAGTTCCGTTTTAAGATACCAAATCCTTTTTTTATTTTAATTTGATTTGGAAGGAATTTTCCTTCTACCAGCAATTTAAAAAACGGCCCCTCCTGATTTTTTGATGATGGAATATTTTTATTATTGCGAGCCACGTTTATTTTTTTAAAAACTCTTTTATTTTTTTACAGATAGTTAGTGTATTTTCATCGGTTAAGGTGAAGGCCGAAGGAAGCCAGAGCGCTTTTGGGGAAAGGCGGGTGCTGTTAGGAAAATTATCATCTGGCAATCGGTAAGGAGGTTGTTGGTGGATTGGCCGCCAGTATTTTCGCGAATCCATATTTTGGTCTTTAAGATATTTTTCTAATTCGTCTCTTTTTTCAGTTAGAATATCAGTCCATTGGGGTAATTCTTCTTGGCGAGACGGGAAAATTGAAATTTCTGAAACATTTTTTAAGTTTTCTTTATACAATTCATAATTCCTCTTCATTCTTTCGGCCCTTTTTTTAAGGTGAGTCAACTGGCCTAATCCCATTCCTGCTTGCAAATCAGTCATCCGGAAATTATAACCAATGCTGTTATGGATATCGTCTCCACCGCCAGTGCCGCGCATCGGCCGACCCTGGTCTTTAAGCGGACGGAGTTTAGAAAAGATTTTATCATTATTGGTAATGATCATGCCGCCTTGTCCAGTAGAAATAGTTTTATTGGCAGAAAAAGAAAAACATCCAAGATCGCCAATGGCGCCTAGAAATTTATTGCCTTGTTTAGAGGTCAGCGCTTCGGCGGCATCTTCTATCACAAAAAGATTATGTTTTTTGGCAATACTCATTATGGCTTCCATGTCTGCCCCTCTGCCAGTGACATGCACTGGGACAATTGCTTTGGTTTTGACATTAATCGCTTTTTTGATGGCATCAATTGAGATGGTGAGGTCAGCCGGATTCACGTCTACTAATACTGGTTTTGCTCCGCAAAGATCCACTGCATTGGCAGTGGCAATAAAAGTGAGATCTGGAACAATTACTTCATCGCCGTACCCAACGTCCAAAGCTTTAAGTGCTAAGAAAATAGCTGCGGTGCCGCTAGTTGTTGCCGAGGCATATTTGGCGCCGACTAATTTAGCAATTTTATTTTCAAATTGAGCGGTTAGCGGACCTTCATTGACAAAATTAGCGTCCAGCGCTTTTTTTATAAACTCATAGTCCTCTTTTTCTACTTTTGGCATCCACCAAGGAATCTTATTCATATATTATTTAATTATTCTTGGCTTTGGTAATGGAATTATAAATTTACCCTTATACCCCATTTTTCGCATTACTTTCATTAATTCTTCTCCGATATGCCAGGAAGAGACAAGAACGTATTCTGGCTGATATTTTATGATTTTTTGCTCATCCACGACCGGAATGTGGGTTCCCGGAGTGAAGAGGCCGATTTTCGGCGACCCTTTTTTCTCGCCGATATAATTTAAGAATTGATTATTGATTCCGGTGAATCCGAGGAGGGTATTGGAGCGGGCGGAGCTGGTGAGTCCGACCAGGCGCGCGCCTTCTTTTTTGCACTGTAAAATAATGGCCAGCAAATCATTCTTGGCCGTCATCACCTGCTTTCGGAATTGGTTCCAGAATTTTTTGTCATAGATTCCAGATTTTTCTTCTTCCCGGATTAATTTTTTTACCCGATCGCTTTGCGGCCGTTTGCCCTTCATCGCGAAAACCCGGATTGATCCTCCGGCGGCGGAAATCCTTTCGGCGTCAACGAGGGTGCAGCCGAAGGAGTTGAAAAGATACTGCAACGGTTTTAGTGAGTAATATCGGAGATGGTCATGGTAGACCGTGTCAAACTCCAATTTTTCAACGATAGCCAGTAAATATTGGGATTCGGAAACAAAGACGCCGTCTTTGGCTAAAAGATTTTTAATATTATTTATTAATTCCGGCATGTTAGGAATATGCGCAAAAACATTGGTAGCGGTAATAATTTGGGCCTTTCCATATTTTTTAGTAATCTTCGCCACTGTTTTTTTATTGATGAATTCTTGAACCGTTGGGATGCTATTTTTATTGGCCACATCTGCCGCGTCCGTCGGTTCGATTCCCAGCACCCGCATTCCTTTATCCTTGAATCCCTGAAGCAAGGTGCCATCATTGGAACCGATATCAATGACGAGATCTTTGGGAGTTAAATTATATTTTTTCTCCAGAAGGTCGGCCAGGGAGCGAAAATTTTTAACCAGCATATTAGTGAGTCCGCTGCGGTATGGATAAATAAAAGGAAAAGCAATATCGGGATCTAAGATATAGTCCAATTGTAAAAGACCGCACTTAGGACAGCGGCAAAGATTAAGAGGATAAGTTATTTCCGGCTCCTGCAGTTGTTTTTTGGTAAGATAGCTGGAAACTGGCAGTTGATGGCCTAGAGGTAGAACCAATTCAAGATTTTTATTGGAACAGATTTGGCATTTTTTTACTGCGCCAACGAATTGTTCTGATTTCATGTTTATATTATTATAACTTATAATATTGAATTCAAGTTATATTTAAGAACTTATTTCAGCAATAATCTCTAAACACATGAAATTTTTTTTTATTACCCCGAAATTTAATCTTAGAAATATCAGCGGCTCCATTGTTGAATACGATATAATGATTAGGGATCTTATGAAATTGGGTCACCAAGTTACCGTAGTGACGGCATTTTCTGACCTTAATGACGGCTTAGAAGGAGCGCCATATAAAGTTATTGAAGAAAACATAAATCGTCCAAGAAGATTGTTGAAAATTCAAAAAAGGGTTTTTTGGATTTTAAGGAAATATTCCGACCAGGCCGATTTTTTTTATGTTGACGGCCAAGTTTTTTTGTATGGCGCCGGCTTATATAGGCGATTAGGCGGCCGGGTGCCGGTTTCCGCTTATTTTAATCGTGAATTAGTTTGTTGGCCGGATGGTGAAGCAAATTTTCTTTCCCAAGACGATAATTTTTTGGTCAGAATCAAAAAAAACCTACGTTTTTATATTGAAAAATACATTGGAATGCCGATAGCGAGCAATATTGATTTGATGCTTTTTACCAATCCACACCTTAAAAAATCTTATGAAAATTTCGGTTTAAGGATGAAAACCGGCAGAGTTTTAATTTTCGGCGATTCTGTTGACGTCAGAAAAAATATGAAAGAACATGGAGTAACCGAAGATTATTATGTTAAAAGAAATAAGATTAGTGAAAAGCTGAATATTTTTTATTCCAGTCGCATGGTTCCAGGAAAAGGATTTGAGCTGTTAATTAATGCTTTTTCTAAAATTAAGAATAAAGAAAAGTTTAATCTAATTTTGGGCGGAACCGGACCTCGGGAATCAATGATTAAGAAAATGGTTAAGGAATTAGGACTTGATCCGTATGTGGCATTTCCTGGCTGGGTGGCGCGGGAAGAAATTTTTAATTCTTATAAAAAAGCGGATATTTTTGTCCAACCTCGCTGGCGTCGGGATTTGACTTCAATGTCTTTAATAGATGCCATGACTTTTGGAGTGCCGATTGTGGCTCCTGGTGGTGGCGGCTTGGAGTGGGACGCTAAAAACAGCGCTCTTTATTTTAAAGACGGCAATGCCGATGAGTTAGCGCACAGAATTGAAGAATTGGGAAATAATCGCGAATTGCGAGCAAAATTATCCAAAGCCTGTTATAAAAGATTGGCCGAGAATGAAATGAGGCACGATTGGCAGGCAGAGCGATGGAGCAATAAAATGAGAGAGATTAAAAATCAGTAAAACCATGGTTAATTATAGGAATCACATATTACTCCCAACAGAAATTTCTTTTTTTTGTCCGGCCTATAATGATGAAGCCAACCTGCCTAAATTGATTTCGGCGGTGTACGAATTTCTTTCCCGCGTCAGCAAAAAATTTGAAATCATTATTGTTGAAGACGGCAGTCCGGATAGAACCGGCGAGGTTGCTGAACAGTTGGCTAAACAATTTCCGAATATCAAAGTTATCCATCATTCCAAGAATCTGGGATACGGAGCGGCTTTGCGGGATGGATTCCGGGAGGCGCGCTACGCTTACGTAATGTATACCGACGGCGACAATCAGTACGATGTCCGGGAATTCGAGCCCTATCTCCATCTTTTGGGCCAAGCTGATATTCTCTCTGGTTACGTAGAAAAAAAGGCCTTAACCTTGAGAAGAAAAATTCAATCGAGGATATTTAATGTTTTAATTAAATTGTTATTTTTCGTTAATATTCGCGATATTAATTGCGCGATGAAAATATATTCCCGGAAAGTTTTGGATGCCATAGATATTAAAAGCACCAGCGCTTTTATTGACGCCGAAATGCTGATTCGCGCCCAGCGGAGCGGTTTCCGCGTCGCTCAATTTCCGGTAACTCATTTTTCTCGGGTTGGCGGATTGGCCAGCGGTTCCCGATTTTCCGTGATTGCCGATACCGTCAAGGATATGTTAAAATTCCGATTCGGGTTATTATAAATCGCGCCTATGATTGATAAAAAAGAAATTTTACTGATTACCGGCTGCGGCGGAATGCTGGGTGAGGCCGTATATCAGCGGCTGCAGAATCGCTGCAAAGTTTATGCTACCGACATTAACCTTAATGAGCCCTGGCTGGAGCGCTTGGATGTAGCCGATCGGCGGGAAGTTCAGAATTATCTGAATAAGGTCAGGCCAGATTACATCGTGCACCTGGCGGCATTGACCGATATGGAATATTGCGAGCTTAATCCAGAGCGGGCCTATGCAGTTAATGAGCTGGGGGTCGGAAATCTGGCGGAATACGCCAGTCAGAAAAACACACCATTTGTGTATATTTCCACGGCGGGAGTTTTTGACGGAGCCAAAGATTTTTATAATGAAAACGACGCGCCTAATCCGCAGAGCGTTTACGGAAAATCAAAATATGGCGGAGAACTGATTGCGCGTCGGTTGAATAAATCAATTATGATCCGCGCCGGATGGATGATGGGCGGCGGTCCGAGAAAGGATAAAAAGTTCATCAATAAAATTATTAAACAGCTCCGCGCCGGCGCGGATGAAATTGCGGTTGTGGATGATAAGCTGGGCACTCCTTGCTACACCTATGACCTTGCTAAAATAATCGAATATTTGTTGGATCATGAAACTTACGGTTTATACCATGGCGTTTGCGATGGTGGCGCCAGCCGCTATGAGGTTGCGGAATTTTTAGTGAAAGAGCTGAACCTTGACCGCCCGGTTAAAATCCGGAGAGTTTCCTCCGATCATTTTCGGGAAAGTTATTTCGCGCCCCGACCGGCTTCCGAAAAATTAATTAATTCCAGGCTGAAAGAAAAGGGGATTAATTTTACCCGGGATTGGAAAGAGTGCCTGAAAGAATATGTAGGTAAATTTGATTGGAATTTATGGGACCTTAACACTTCCGGAATGGAACGCAGTTTCTATAAGAATTATTTTCAGGTGGAAAAAGGCCATTGGCTGATGCGCGGTCGCCGGGGCATTGTGGAGGATATTTTGGCGAAGCTGAATTATCAGCCGAAGGCCACACGAATTTTAGATTTTGGCTGCGGCTCCGGGTATTTTGTTTCTGAGCTGGCTAAAATCGGTTATCCATCATTTGGCGTTGATGTTTCGTCGGAAGCAATTCAATACGGCCAGCGGCAGGGGATTCAGAATATTGAAGTTTTAGACGGCCACCGCCTTAATTTTCCGGATAATCATTTTCAGGCAGTGTTAATGCTTGATTTCTTAGGGCATCTGGAAGATGAAACCTGGGCCTTAAAAGAAGCTCAACGGGTGCTGGCTCCGGGAGGAGTTGCCATTATCATGGTACCGGCCTTTCAATTTTTATGGGGAATTCACGATGAGGTCGCCCACCATTTTCGGCGTTATACCATGCCGCAACTGCTGGAACGGGTTCGGCACGCCAGCAAGTTATCAGTAGCGAGGAAAACTTATTTTAATACCCTTCTTTTTTTTCCAATTGCCGCTGTGCGGCTTTTAACTCGTTGGCTGAAAATCCGGAATCGCGAATCAGACTTTGAAATAAATAACGGCCTTACCGACCCAATTTTTTCAAGAATTTTCAGTTTGGAGCGGCAACTGCTCCGGAGAGTCAGTTTTCCGTTCGGAGTTTCAATTTTATTGGTGCTCCAAAAACAAAAATCATATGAGTAAAATGGCGCCTAGTAAAAAAGTGGTTGTGATTTTGCCAGCTTATAATGCCGAGAAAACCTTGAAAAAAACTCTTTTTGCAATACCTAAAGATTGGATAGATGACATTATTTTAGTTGACGACGCTAGTTATGATAATACCGTGCAGGTTTCAAGAAAACTTGGTTTGAAAACCCTCGTTCATTCTAAAAATCTTGGTTATGGCGGTAATCAGAAAACCTGTTATCGGGAAGCTTTAAAATTAGGCGCCGATATCGTGGTAATGGTTCATCCGGATTTTCAGTATGACCCTTCATTTATTCCGGAAATGATTCAACCGATTGCCCGAGGCGAGTGCGAGGCAGTTTTTGGTTCTCGGATGTACGTAAAAAGAAACGCGCGTTTAGGTGGCATGCCATATTGGAAGTTTGCCGCCAATATATTTTTGACTTGGTTGGAAAACTTGGTTTTGGGGATGAATTTGACTGAGTACCATTCCGGGTTTCGAGCTTATAGCAGAAAAGTTTTGGAGTTGCCGCTTCATTTAAATTCTGATGATTTTGTTTTTGACACGGAAATTATCGTCCAGATGAAAGTTACGGGAATGAAAATTAAAGAAATTCCTATTACTACCAGATATTTTGCGGAAGCTTCTATGATTGGATTTTGGCGAAGCGCCGAGTATGGTTTGGGAATTTTAAACGTTCTTAGAAAATTTATTTTACACCGATCGGGACTGAGAAATTACGAACAATTCAAATCAACTATTCAACGCTGAGATCGCTATTTTTAGCATTGAGCAGATTTCGGCTATTTTTGAAATAGCCGATTATTTTTTGCAATCCATAAAAAGCGAAGATGAAAATCAGTGGGTTTATCGGCGAGCGGATTCTGGCATTTATGCCGAGACCAACGATTGCCGACGTCGCGAGGAAATAGGCGATGGTTAGCAGAATGATTTTTGCCCCTGCGTTT
>MHJG01000006.1 GCA_001818695.1 Candidatus Harrisonbacteria bacterium RIFCSPHIGHO2_02_FULL_42_16
CTTTCATGAGATTTTGTAGGTCCCTAACTGGACACTATCATATGAACCAGTACAAAAATTTGACATCAAAAAATGATTGATGTAAACTTCTTATAGAACTATTAAAAAGGTAATAAAAGATGCCTGAAAAATATTGTGATGTCTGCCAAAAACTTACTCATCATACTACATTTTTCAATCTCAGCTATTGTGAAAATCGCCATCCTGATGATTGGGAAAAATGCCCCGTATGCCGAAAAAAATTACCGGAAGAATTCTGCGGCGGAGTCGAAAAACGTAAAAGCCAAAAATATGATAAATATATTTGCGAAGAATGTGCCCCGCCCGGTATCATTCGTCCACCGTATAACATTCATCTACCGTAAAATCACAATTTCATTTTATAATAAAAAGCTCGATTGATCGAGCTTTTTTCTTTTTATAAAATTATTGATGCTCTATTCGCTTTCGCCATTCTAAAAGATATTGAGCGGTTAATGAATATTTAGACACGATAACCGGCCAATCTTTTTCTGTCACTAATCGGCTCTGGTTCCCCCCAATCCACTGAACTTCCTCTAAACCGCGCTTTGTTAAAATTAATTTATCGCCAAGACCAAACGGCGGAATAAATAATTGGATATCCTTAATCAAATCATTTAATTCCTGATTTCGTACCAATCTTCTCAATTCTTCTAAAACTGAAGTATTTTCACCTTGCTGTTGAGAAACTTTATTTTGAAATGCTTCTATTTTTTCCCGAACCGTATTTAAAAGTTTAATGCTTACTTTATGTCGTTCTACTATTGTGAAGTAATTATTAACCTCAACGGTTCTATAATAAACTTTTTCGCCATCGCAAGAGTAATACTTTTTCTCCATTAAAACCCCTTTCCGCAAAACCAATTTGTCGCAAAAACCGTACTGCCCGGCTATTTCCATCTCTTCGGTAAATTTTCTATCGCCTGCCCATTTCAGAAAAATCTCTAATTCCTTTACAACAAAGACAATTAATTTCTCTTTCTGCTTCGCCGTAAAAACCTCTTTCCATTCCATTCTCGCCTCCTCTTTTCAATGTTCTTAACTTTCAAATCTGATAACAAATTAACATGCTTAAAGAAAAATTGCAAATGCTTAGCTTGGTTCTAATATTAGAACCAAGCTAAATATGATTGACAGTAAATTTATTTAATTTATTTTAACTATTCAACCATTCAATCTAATTAGAGAAGATAAAAATTAAAAACCGCCAAACAAGTTGGCGGCTGTCTTAGATAATGTCACTGAAAACTGCTGGCAATTCTTCTATTTTTTTCAATCTTATAAAATTTCGCAGTTGTTCTGGAGTCAAACTGCTATAGTCAATACTCTCTGCTTTCCAGGTGTAACAAGGAATAAAAATCCCGGCGAGTCCTGCATCCAGTGCTGACTTTATATCAGAAGAGAAAGAATTACCGATACTATAAACCAAACTATCAGGAAATCTTTCTCTAAATTCCAAAAAGGATTCTTTTGTTTTATTACTCACAATCCGGATTTCTGAAAACCATCGTTCCAAATTCAGGGCTTTTATTTTAATTTCCTGAACTTCCTTATCTCCTTTAGTAACTAAAATTAAATAAGCTTTTCTCCTAAGTAAAGAAAGGGTATTTTCAGCCCCCGGCACTAAACCCGCTTCCTCAATCTTGACCCCGTCAAAAACCATCATACCGATATTTCGAATCTGTGCGGCAATTTTTTCGTCATAAGTTCCAAAACCGTTGTCACAAAGCTCTTTATAAGAAGCCACCAGAGTATCCGGATATCGATTCATAGAAAATCCGTATGGCTGGCCAGTTGCCAAATTAATTTCTTTTATTTTATCATGAGAAATTTCTTCAGACCTTTTGGCGATGCTTCCTATATAAGGCAAACGGCGCTGAAAAATTTCAATTAACAATTTTGAGTATTCTAAAAAAGCCAAGCTATAGAGATACTCTGTCCACATTAAGGTATCGTCAAGGTCAAAAATTAAAATCAATCCCTTATCCCATCTTCCCATTACCATCTCCTATTATCTATTTATATCTGCTAACAAGATTCTAATTTAAAAAAATCTTTTTGTCAATTGGGTGCATAAAAATTCACATAACTCATTCGAGCGCCTGCCCGCCTTTTAAGGGAATGAAACCCATGACAAAAAATCAAAAACCGCCTCAATGGATATCAAGACGGTCTTTAATTTATTTATTAAAATTTTAATTAAAATAATTTCAACCGACAAATCAATAATAGCCGAATTAAAATTTTATAATGCCTGCAAATCTTCTTCTAACACCTGCATTTCTGCGTCTACATCTCCTAAATCAGTTACCCGAAGCTCCTCCTCAAGCACATCCGTAGTATCCTGATTGCTTAATGGCGGACCGGCAACTTCCGGCGCCTTAGCGGAATACCATACCCAAACAGCCGCGACAGCCGCCACTGCGACTAATACCCAAACCCAAGCCCCGCCCCGTTGATTTAATGTTTGTTTTTTCATAATTACTTATTTACCCAATTACTTAATTACTATTATTGCCATCTTTATCATCGCTGTTTTCTACCTCGCCACTGTCATTTACTTTATCAGCATCCGGAACGCCCTTAAGCGCGGTAATCGCGTCCACTACCGCTTGATGGGCGGCGCGAATCTCTCCTTGTTTTAAAGCATTTAAATCCCTTGCCAAAGCGACCCTCGGCTTATCCGCTTCTGAACGAAGTTCGCCCTCTTGTTCGGGCACTTCAAAAACGTAAGTTTTCGCCAGCTGATTCTCCAAGGCAACTTGCGCCACGCCAATAGCGGCGTTCGCCCGCTGTACCGCGGTTCGCGTTGCCGACACATCCCGTCCGGCTGTTTCCGCTTTATCGGCGCGGGCTGATAATTTTACCAGCAATTCTTCAAAACGCTTTAGCGCGTCCAGCCAATGATTAGCTAATTTCTGATTTAAATCGTAGAATTTTTTGTCCAGCCGCTCCAGCGCCTGTTTCTTTTTTTCATCCCGGACTTTCTGCAGCTTTTCTTTAAATTCAGTTTTCTGTTCTTCACGTTTCTTTTCTACTTCCGCTTTGCGCTCTTCCAATTTTGTTTTTAATTCAACGCGGCGCTCTTCGGCATCTTTTCGCCGTTCTTCCATTTTTGTTTTAAGTTCCGTCCGATTTTCCGCGGCTTTTTTACTAAATTCCGCTTTTTGCTCGCGGGCAATGTCACGCGCCGCGTCCACCTGCATTTTTGCCGCTTCACGAATTTCACCAACTCTCTCGCTGGCCGCCTCCTTCACCTCGGTGGTTTTCGCGCGCATAACATCGCTGCTGCGCTCCTCAACGTCCCGCAACTTTTGTGCTTCGGTTTTCACTGCCTCGCGCGTTTCCACCGCTTTATACCTTACCGCCGATTTAACCGAATCCACTTGTGGCGAGCTCGTCAAATCCACTTCTTGGGCTAACGCCAACAAACTCCCATTCGCGACTAAACTGGTTATTATAATACTGTTTATAATTAATTTTTTCATAAAATTATAACTTTTATCGACTTTTTATTACATTTAACATTATAACATAATCTTATAACTTAAAAGTAACTTGTCAACTTCGATTTTGATAAATGACCCCTCATGATTTTAAACTAACGATAAATATCTTTTCGGTGGCCAATCCTTAAAATATAAATAACATTATCATTTTTATAAATGTCATATAAAATCCGATAATTCCCCACCCTAATTCTAAAATCAGCCAAGCGTTTATCTTTTAAAAATTTGAAGTTGGTAACAAAAGAATTTTCCTGCAATTTTAAAAGCGCCCGATCGACACTTTGCCTTATCGGACGCTCTAATTTTAATAATTCTTTTTGAGCCCGTGGACTCAAAACAATTTTATACATAAAAAATTACTTATCAAAAAACTTTCGGTTGATAAACAATGCCCTTTTTATTTTCGTAATCTTTTCGGCTTTTCTCAATGCTCTTCAAGAGTTTTGAAGAAGAAAGCTCTAAAATCATATCTTCAACTAACTGCCAATCTTGCAATGATAAGGTTACGGCTGGCTGGCGGCCACCGACCACTTTAATTCTTTGTTCAATTTTTTCTAATATCGCTTGTTTACTCATATACTAAATAATACCAAACCTAAAAATTCTGGTCAACCACCAGGAATTTCACTTTAGTAACAAATTGTATATTACTTTCAATAATTTATCAACTTCGGTTTTGGTAGTCGGCCGGCCAAAAGTAAATCGCAAACTGCCGGTGGCGCGTTCATCCGAATAGCCGAGTGCTTTTAAAACATGCGACGGTCGGCAAGTGCGGGCAGTGCAAGCCGCGCCCGGAGAAACCGCGAAACCCGCCAAGTCCAGTTTTATCATCAAATCCTGCGCCGACCCTAAACCACTCCCGCGATCGGGCAAGAAATAAAAATTCAAATTATTCGAAATCCGATTTGACCCGATCGGCGAGCCGTTTAATTTCGCGTCCGGCGCGATTTTTTTCATTTTTGCCAAAAAATATTCCTGCAATTTCCGCAATCGCTTATTTTCTTTTTGGCGTGATTGCTCAACCAATTCTACCGCCTTTCCAAATCCGGCAATTGCCGGCACATTTTCCGTCCCGCCCCGCAAACCGTATTCTTGCTGGCTGCCGCCAGTTATCAAAGGGTATAGGGTATAGGGGTTAGGGTATAGATTATTTTTTTTGTTTTGATTTTCTAAACCCTTTACCCTAAACCCTAAACCCTTAACATAAAGTAACCCGACGCCTTTCGGCCCATAAATTTTTTGCGCCGACAAAGTCATTAAATCTACCCCCAAATCATTGACATTACAATTTAAATAATTGAATGCTTGGACGGCGTCGGTATGAAATAAAGGGTATGAGGTAGGGGGTAGGGGGTAGAGATTATCGAATTTTCCCTTACTCTTTTGGCTTTCCCCTTTACCCTTTTTGAAATCGCTAATAATCTTTGCGATTTCAAAAATCGGCTCTATTGTCCCAACTTCATTATTCGCATACATCACCGAAACTAAAATTGTCCGTTCATCCAGCGATTCTTTCAGCTTTTTTAAATCTACCATGCCGTTTTTATCTACCGGCAAATAAATTACTTCTACTCCTTTTCTTTCAAGGTCGCGCGCGGTTTCTAAAATAGAATCATGCTCAATAGCCGAAACTATGATTTTTGGTTTAATTGCTAATTGCAAATTGCTAATTGCAAAATTATTTTTCTTATCATTTTCAATCTTGCAATCTTGAAATCTTAAAATCTTAAAATTTTTAATCACGCCTCTCAGAGCAAGATTATTACTTTCAGTCGCCGAACTGGTAAAAATTATTTCCCGATAATTGCATCCGAGCGCTTTGGCAATCGTGTCCCGAGCCCGAAAAACCGCCGCCGACGCTTCCTGCCCAAACCAATGTAAAGCTCCTGGATTGCCGAATTTTTCCGACCAGTACGGCTTCATTGCCTTTTCCACCCGCGGGTCCAGCGGCGTTCCGGCTGCGTAATCAAAATAATATTTTTTCATATTTTAATCATAACTTAAAAACCTATTCTCTTCTTCTCTTCCCAAGCCCCAATTATATTTGCCATAGCAAATATAATTGGGGTTACACAATACAAAGATTTGACTAAATTCCAAAAAAATAATACTCTATCAACTATAATGGACAAGTCGCTATTTAACAGCTCTTTCGGGCTTAAACTGGATTCCCAGCAAATCATCCGGGCAATTTCGGACTTTATTGATGTTGACCCCAATCGCAAATATAAAATCATCGTCGGCACTGATTCCGAAAGGCGAGCCGGCGGTAAAGCGGATTTTGTGACGGCTATCGTCATTCACCGCGTCGGGAACGGCGGCAGGTATTTTTGGCGGCATATAGAATTAACAAAAATTCAGACCCTGCGGGACAGAATCTGGAAAGAAGTCCTGCTATCCATTGACCTAAGCAAAGAACTGGCGGTCTTATTGAAAAATGCCGGATTAGAAAAATGCGATTTTGAAATTCACGTGGATGTCGGCGAAAACGGCGAAACCCGTTCTATGATTCAAGAATTGGTCGGAGCAATCCGCGCCAATAATTTTGAAGTTAAAACCAAGCCGGAAAGCTACGCGGCATCAAAAGTTGCCGACCGGCATGTATAATCCCTCACCCTTGAAGGATGAGTAGTTTTCAAAGCCGAATTTATATCAAATAACTATGCTTATAGCAACAAAAGGTCACAAAAGTAATATGAAGGATTGCGCCCGCTTTGCAATCCTTCAAGGGTGAGGGATGGGTAATTTTCAAAGCCGAATTTATATCAAATAACTATGCCTACAGCAATAAAAGGTCATAAAAGTAATATGAAGGATTGCGCCCGCTTTGCAATCCCTCAAGGGTGAGGGATGGATAAAATAGTATTAGACATAGAAACCAAAAATACTTTCGCGGATGTCGGCGGGCAATCCCGCTTATTGGATTTGGAAATTTCTTTTGTCGGCGCTTATTCTTACAATCAAAACGCCTATTTGTCTTTTTTTGAAGACGAATTGGATAAATTATCATCGCTCTTAAAAACCGCCGGGCTGATTATCGGGTTCAGCTCTAACCGCTTTGACATACCGATTTTAAATAAATATATGAATTTCAACCTGAAAGCGATAGAAAGCATTGATATTCTTGACGATATTGAAGCAAAACTCGGCCATCGCGTCGGCCTGGACTGGCTGGCGCAGACCAATCTGAAAGTCGGAAAAAGCGCCCACGGACTGGAAGCGATTAAATTCTACAAAGAAGGCCGGCTGGAAGATTTAAAAAATTATTGCCTGCAAGACGTAAAGCTCACTAAGGATTTATATGAACTTGGACTGAAGCAGGGCCATCTTTTAGTGCCGACTAATTACGGGCAGGAAATCGCCAAAGTGGAATTCAACTGGCAGGAAATAGTTCCGTCCGCCGACAGATTATTTTAAATTTAAATGAATAATCAAAAACTCCCTATCAGGAGTTTTTACATTATAGAACAGCGAGTCATGCCTTCCTTGTGATTAAAAAACCGTTTCCAATATTCCTGCTCTTCTTTGGACGAAACAAGAACCGCAACGCCTTCTTTGTCTATTCGCAATCCCGTCTTCTGCAACGGCACTTCTTTATTAACCTCTACAGATAAAAGCTCAGCGCAAGAAATTAACATAATTTCACCGCTTTCCAAATGAAAATTAATAGGTTTGGCGCTGTCTGATGAATAGCTGATAAATTTTATAAACAGCATCGCGCTTAACAAGAATTTCATTATTTTCCCTTCCGATAAAATTTTTCCAACTTCTTAATAAGCTCGTCATCTTCACAGTTATAAACATTCCCGCTAACTGCATTTCCAATCAATTGTCCCAGCCGCAAATTTGGGTTCTTTTTCCAAACTTTTTCCAACTGTTTCAAAATTTTGAGAATCCGTTTCGGATTTCGCGATTTCAAATCCTTCTTCTGCCGTTCAGTCAA
>MHJG01000007.1 GCA_001818695.1 Candidatus Harrisonbacteria bacterium RIFCSPHIGHO2_02_FULL_42_16
TAATGATAACGTCGTAAAAATTGGAGTGCTTTAAGGGTGAGGGACTAAAAAATTACTATATAAAAAATATGAAATTTTTAAAAGAAACAACTTTAACCAAAGGTCTTCAATTAATATCAGGACATCGCAGCCATACTGCGGTCCTTTAAGGGTGAGGGATGAAATTTCATTACATAGCAACAGAACAAAGCGGGAAGTTGGCGGAAGGCGATTTAGACGCCACCAGCCATTCGGAGGCATTGCAGGTTTTAACCGGCAAAGGCCTTAAACCAACTTCTGTTCAGGAAGTAAAATCCATCAGCATCGGCAAGGAGATTTTCGGCCAGTCGGTAAATGTTTCCGATAAAGTTATTTTAACCCGCTATCTTTCTTTGATGCTTGGCGCCGGCACCGACCTTTTTCGGGCCGTTGATATTTTGGTAAATGATTTCAGCAAGCCGGTATTAAAGTCCTTATTGGCGGAGATTAAAGATAATTTAAGCAAAGGAAATCCTTTTTATGCCACTTTTGAAAAATATCCGAAATACTTTTCCACCGTTTTTGTAAGCTTGATTAAATCCGGAGAAAAATCCGGCAATCTCGTGGAGGTATTGAGCAATTTGAGTATTTCTTTGGAAAAAGAAAAAGAATTAAAAAATAAAGTTACTTCGGCGTTAATTTACCCCCTGATTCTTTTGTCTATGTCTTTTTTGATGCTGATATTGCTGGTAACTTTTGCCTTGCCGAGGATTGCCAATGTGTTTTTGTCGTCGGGTGTTCAACCGCCGATTTTTTCCAGAATTATTTTTACTGTCGGCCTTTTTTTAAGCAAAAATGCTTTGATAGTTTTTCCTTTAGGCGCGATTTTATTTGCGGGAACGGTTTATTTTCTTACAAAAACTCATTCCGGAAAAAGATTTGTTTATTTTATAGGAGTACATACGCCGGTTATTAAGAACGTCATGAAACAGCTGGCTTTGCAGAGATTCGCGATAACTCTTTCTTCACTTATGCGCTCAGGCCTTCCTATTATCAGTTCGCTGGAAATTACTGCGGACACGGTGGGGTCGGAAGAATTGAAAACTTCTCTAATGCGGATTGCCAGGGAGGGCGTAGCTAAAGGATTGACTTTAGGAGACGCCTTCCATCGCGAACAAACCGCTTTCCCCATGGTAGTGGTTAACTTAATTTCTGTTTCCGAGAAAGCCGGGCATATTGAAGATATTTTAAAAACCCTTGCCAACTTTTATGAAACAGAAGTTGATAATTCAATTAAAATAATGATTGCGTTTATAGAGCCGATTTTACTGCTTTTTATCGGCGTTTTAATCGGAACCGTGGCGTTGGCGGTTATCGTTCCGGTTTATCAATTAGTTGGAGGAGTTTAAATTAAGCGATTGGCGATTAATTTATGCGGGGATTTACTTTGATGGAACTTATGGTGGTGGCCGCGATTACCTTGATGATTGCCGGTATTTCGGCCCTTACCATATCTTTCAGCAGCCCAAAAAATTTGGATTTGGCGTTTCAGGAATTAATTTCGCATCTGCGGGACGCGCAACAGCGGGCTATTGTTCAAGACCAAAATGAGCGGTGGGGAATGCGCATAAATGCGGTAAGCGGCGACAGAGATTTTTACGAGGTATTTTATGGCGCCGGCTATTCCAATGCTACCGTAACGGAAAAAATATTTTTGTCTTCCAAGGTGGAATTTGTCAGTCCGGCGCAGGGGAATACTAAAGACATTTTATTTTTTAAAAAGACCGGATTTCCGGATGCCGGCCACACTATAATTTTGTTATTGATAGGCGACCCTTCCAAAACGAAGAGCGTCACTATTGATAGTAATACCGGTTTGATTGATTAAGTTGGCGGGTAGGGTAAAATTAATTGTGATGTTTAAAGATAATAGCGGTCAGGCCTTGATTGAAGCGATTATTGCCTTAACCATAGGCGCTTTGATGATTAGTGTAGCTACCGGCGTTTTGTCGGTAATTTTAAATTCAGACGAAATTTCCCAGGATAACCAGACCGTTTCGCTTTTAGCCGGCGCTTTAGCCGATAATCTTAATGTTTTCGCGGAGAAAAATTGGCACAATATTTATGATTTGAATAAAGGGGCGGACGCAAAATATTTTTTGGCAACTTCTACCGGCCAGCTGGCGGCGCAAAGCGGAAATGAAAACCTGAATATAAACGGCGCGTTATTTAGCAGGTATTTTTATATAGAAAATGTGGAAAGGGATGCTGGCGGCAATATAGGAGTTGGAACCAATGACCCGTCAACGCAAAAAGCGACCATAGTTGCGGAGTGGCGAGTTAGAAGTTCCACCACTACCTTGTCAACGCTGTTATATCTTACTCGCCACGCGAATCAAATTTTCCGTCAGACCGATTGGTTTGGCGGAGACGGGCAAGACGGCCCGCTGGCTCAAATTAACAGCCGTTTTGCTTCGGCAAGTTACATAGATTTCAGCACTACTCAGGGCTCTATTGTTCCGGTTACTAATATCGCCATTAATTTATATGTGGCTGACCGGGATAACGACCGCATCCAGAAATTTGACGGCAATGGCAATTTTATTCTTGCCTGGGGTTCTCAGGGCAGCGGAAATGGGCAGTTTAAAAAGCCGCAAAATGTGGCGATTGACAGCTTGAACAATATATATGTAGCCGACCACGACAATGACCGCATCCAAAAATTCAGCAGTTCCGGCAATTTTTTATTGAAATGGGGTTCGCTTGGAACCGGCGACGGGCAGTTTAAACACCCGATTGGCATAGCCGTAGATACATTGGATAATATTTACGTCGCTGATTTAGATAATGACCGTATCCAGAAATTTGACAGTGCCGGAAATTTTTTGCTTAAGTGGGGTTCTTTCGGCACCACTGACGGGAAATTTAAAAAGCCGCAGGATGTTACGACGGACAGTTCCAATAATGTTTATGCGGCGGACGGAGATAATGACCGCATCCAAAAATTCAGCAGTTCCGGCAATTTTCTTCTGAAATGGGGTTCGCAAGGCAGTGATGACGGAGAGTTAAAGCACCCGCAGGATGTTACCGTAGATAGTTTGGGGAATGTTTATGTGGCTGATCGCGATAATGATCGCATCCAGAAATTTGACAGCGCTGGAAATTTTTTGCTCAAGTGGGGCAGTCAAGGAATTGGCGACGGCCAATTTAAGAAGCCCTACAGCGTTACCGCGGATAATTCCGACAATATTTATGTGGCGGATAGCGATAACGACCGCATCCAGAAATTTGACGGCAATGGCAATTTTCTCCTGAAATGGGGTTCGCAAGGCAGTGATGACGGGCAATTCGTGCATCCGCAGGGTTTGGAATATGTTCCAGCCGGCTGTGTCAGTAATTGCGAATTAATTTCCAGCATTTTTGATACCGGCGTCAGCGGCGGCGCGGTTTTGAATACGATTATGTGGCAAGGAAGCCAGCCGGCCGGCACTGCCGTAAAATTTCAGCTCGCTTCTTCCAACAGTAGCGCCGGTCCGTGGAATTATCTTGGCAGTGACGGAACCAGTTCAACTTATTATGTTACCGCCGGGCCGAATGTTCAGGCCGCCATCAGAGCCGAAGACCATAACAATAAAAGATATTTCAGGTATAAAGTTATTTTGGAAATAAGCGGTTTGGATTTGCCGAGAGTAGATGACGTTATTATAAGTTGGAGCCGATAAAATTAAAATGTTTAAAAAAAATAATACTTACAAAGGAGTTATTGCCATTCCGGTTATTTTAATGATTAGCGGTTTGATTGTGGAGATTGTTATTGTGTCGGCGGTGAGCGTTTATGTTATGAATAATTCTCAGCTCGGCATTAAATTATCCACAGAAGCGTTTTTTGCCGCCCAATCCGGAATCCAGGATTCTTTGCTTAAAATAGCCCGCAATAAGGATTTTAACAGCGATTTTTCTTTATCCGTAGGCGATAATTCAGCCGAAATAACAGTTTGCAAAGATATTTGCGTCGGATTAGGAAAATATAAGATTAGCTCCATCGGAAAAGCCGGAACATATGGCAGGAAATTAGAGGCGATATTATCGGTTGATTCGGTTATCGGAGAAATTATGATTGAATCGTTAAAAGAGGTAGAATTATAGTATAAATTAGTTTTATATGGCTGGATTACCGCAAAAATTTTATAAATTGAATAAATTTGTTTTTGGGAAATTGCTGAAATTATTGAATCCTCAAGTAACCATAGCCGGATTGGGAATAGGAAACGCCGCCGCGTTAATTGTTCAATTCGAAAACGGCGCGTTGAAAAAATCTTCGGTTGTTTTGGCTC
Organism: Candidatus Harrisonbacteria bacterium RIFCSPHIGHO2_02_FULL_42_16; assembly: GCA_001818695.1. GTDB lineage: Bacteria > Patescibacteriota > Minisyncoccia > UBA6257 > 02-FULL-45-10c > 2-02-FULL-42-16. Next base: position 4,293 of record MHJG01000007.1, read on the forward strand.
CGGGCATAATTGAAAAAGGAAAAGTCAAAGATAGGAATAAATTCGTCGGGGGTTTGAAAAAACTGCACGAACAGTTTGTTCCGCGTAAATCAGTTTGGGATTTTGCCGGATTTTCCAAATCTAAAGAAAAAATACCCGTTATTGTTTCGCTCCTTTCTGAAAATGTTTATACTCAGATATTCAGCACCCCGATTCTCCCGAGTGAAAAATTAGAGGAAGCGGCTAAATTAAATATGGAAAGCATTTCGCCGGCTAACTTTGACGCCAATTATTTTGATTGGCAGGAAGCGGCTCGAGACGAAAAAAGCGGCAAGATAGAATTTCTCGGAGCTTTTATGGACAAATCTGCCGTAAATGAATATGTTTCCGCGCTTGCGGAAGCCGGTTTTATTCCCATTGCGGTAGAATTTTCCGCCTTAGCAATCGCCAGGACGGTAAAGGAGTTTTCTGTCGGAATTGATTTGGAAAAACCGCAGGTAGTTTTAGAAATAGGAGGAGACGGTATTGATTTTATGGTATTTAACAAAGGAAATTTATATTTCCATTATTTTGTTTCTTGGGATTTCGCGCGGTCCGTGGATAAAGTTCAAGGCGAGATTTCTTTTGAGGATATTAAGGAATTGATTATTCGGGAAATAAAAAAGGTCTCCATATTTTATGCGAATCGCTGGGGGGGAAATATTAAAGACCTGATTTTAATTGCGCCGGCATCCCAGCCGAAGATTAAAAAATTAATCAAAGAAAATTTTTCTTTTGAGATTATGGATTTGCGCCTGAAAGAGTTTGATTCTTTCTCTTCGTCTTGGTTTAGCGCGTTAGGAACGGCTTTGCGGGGAATTATGCCCAGGTCGGAGGATAATTTAATAAGTTTAATGGCGGTCGGGACGGAAGAAAAATATTTTCAATCGGCCGTCATGCTTTTTATAAAGATGTGGCGGAATGTTATCGCCGCTACTTTATTATTTCTTTCCGCGTTTTTCTTTTTTGCCAATGTTTTAATGGCCAATACGGTTAATAAGTTAGATAATAAATTGCGAGAAATTACTAAGGCCCCCGAAGGAGAGGAGGTGCTGGCCCTGCAAAATAGCGCCAATACTTTTAACCGGCTTGCGGATAAGGTCTTGGAAGCGAAAAAACAGAATATTGACTGGTCGCCATTTTTCTCAAAAATCAGCTCTTCGGCAAAAAAGCACGGCATTTTTCTTACCCGGCTTTCGCTGGATTCTTTGAAGTCCGCGGCAATTTTAGGCGGCAAGGCGGACGGAGACGCGAGCGCTATAAATTTTAAAAATTCTCTGGTTGACGGAGGATTTAAAGAAGTGTCTTTGCCTCTTTCCGACATAATAGCCAACAAAGACGGTACGGTTTCTTTTACCATTACTTTTAAATTATAGCATTAAGTTCGCCATTTTATAATAATAAGTTGTTATTATATTACCATTGTGCGATCGCATAATAGTAGTGTAATATATATTTATGCGTATTTTTGTGAATAATAAAACGAGGAGAATTTTAGAGGAATTACGGCATCATGCTCGGGCCGCAAAAGAAATTTTTGAGGAAATTTTTCCCCATAACCCTGATACGTTCAAAGTGACTAAGCGTTTACTTGGTTATATGACGCCGCCGCGAAAACCGAACTTCCATGAGTTAAAACGGATAGAAGAAAATAAATTTTATGCATTACTTTCTAAATTACGTACACAGGGGATAGTCAAAAAACGTGGCGTAGGTGCACGAGCGTTATTTAATTTAACCAATAATGGTTTAAAAAAGCTTATTCGTTATGCCGAGCAAAAGGAAAGGATTAATATTCCTAAAAAGATATATAATAAAAAGAAAACAAAAGACGATATATTAATTATATTTGATATACCAGAGGTCTTTAAACAATATCGCAATTGGATTAGATATCAACTGAGCTTGTTTGGTTTTGAGATGCTGCAAAAAAGCGTGTGGATTGGAAACTATGAAATTCCAGCAGATTTTATACATGATCTTCGAGAATATAATATGTTGCAGTATATTCATATTTTTAAAGTTATTAAAAAAAGGTCTATTTAAAAGAGAAGAAAGAGTTAGGATTTAGTCAGAGAGGGAAAGGGTATTATAATACTACCATTTTGCGACCGCATATTGGTAGTGTTATAAATTATTGCACGACAGATAGATAGAATTTTTGAGTGGGTTGTGAATATAGATAAGCCGCTCATCCTGAGCTTGCCGAATGGCTTGCGTGGCTATTTTATTTTTGGTTGTTACTGTTGCGTTTATGGTAGCGGGGGTTAGATTTGGAAACGATAAAGGATTTTTTAAGCGTTTAGGTATTTATGCAGGAACTTATTTTGCCATTGTAGTTATTTATAATGGCATACTTTTTTCTTTTCCGAATGTTGAAGTTGGTTTGAGGGATGTGAGTTATCACAAACATGATATAGAAAAATCCTATGATTTTACGACGACAGAAATTGATAATCGTTTTTTGTATGCAGATGCCTTGAGCGTAGAGGTAAGGAGAGATGGTAAAAATGTGACTACTGTAAAATTAACGCGGCGCAATGCTGTAGATTTTGGATCTTACTCCGAGGCAGTAATTCTGGCGGCGAATCAAAAAGAAGCGTTGGTATATCAGCGATGGCTGGATGAAATGAAGTCTGGCGTTAAAAGAGAGTGGCTTCCTCAAGTAGTATCCCGAATTTTCTCTCTTTGGAAAAAAGAGATTTATGATAAGGGTATAAAGTAGCGGCTTTCAGTAAAGCCGCTTTTTGTTTTTAAATAATTTCTGTAGTTGATTTTTCAAAAACTTTTTCAAGTAATTTTTTATCCGCACCAGTGATTTTTTTGAGGACGAATTTTTCCGCTTTTATCCTTCGTAGCTTTAGCGAATAAGGGGGTTGCGGCCTGATACCGATGCGGAGGCGCCAGAATTTTTTTGTTTTGATAGTGGCTTGGATATTCTCTACACCGTGATGGCCGGCGGCGCCACGACCGAAAGACAGTTTATATTTTCCGATTTCAATATCGCTGTCGTCGTGGACTATTAATATTTGTTCCGGCTTCGCTCCGGATTTTTTCAGCATCTTTTTCACAAACATACCCGATAAATTCATAAAAACAGTTGATTTGTATATTTGTAGATTTGAATTTTCAGTTTGTAGCTTTGGATCGGTCATTAAGTAATCAATAAAAAGATGCCCTACATTATGGTAAGTATTGGCATATTTGGAATCAGGATTGCCCAAGCCGACAATTAACCTGAATTTGGGATTGCTTGCGTTCATAATCTTATTTTAGTAAAATATACCTATTGGTGTCTAATTTATAACTTCTTTAATTTATGAAATCTTTTTTACTCGCCGTTTGGGAAGTTTTAGAAGTGGTGTTGATTGCTGTGGTAACGGTGTTTTTTATACGCACTTTTTTAATCCAGCCGTTTCTGGTAAGCGGCGCCAGCATGGAGCCGAATTTTAAGAACGGAAATTATTTGTTGATTGATGAAATTACCTATCGGCTGAGAGAGCCGAAGCGCGGCGAAGTCATAGTTTTTAAATACCCAAGAAATCCTTCCACGTATTATATCAAGAGGATTGTCGGTTTGCCCGGAGAAAAAATTGTTATAAAAAGCGGTTCGGTGTATATTTCTGAAAATAATGGCGTTGAAGTTAAGGTTTTGGAGGAAAATTATTTGTCTTCAACTTCAAGAACATCCGGAGATTTGTCGGTTACTTTAGGAAATGAAGATTATCTCGTTTTAGGCGATAACCGGTTTTTTAGTTTTGATTCCAGAAGTTGGGGTTCCCTCAACAGAAAGGATATAATTGGCTTAGTGCGATTAAGATTATTTCCAATTGCTTCGGCGCGGGCATTTTCTTATTAGCAAAAATTATTAGCATGAAATCTAAACTGCATAATTTACAGTCGCCGAAAGGGATGGGCGATATTCTGCCGCCAGACCAGTTATGGTGGGAAAAAATCAGAAAAGAAGTCCAATATGCCGCTGACCGCTATCATTTTGGGCGTATTGACACTCCGCTTTTGGAGCGAGCGGAAGTATTTGAAAAGTCGCTTGGCGAGGCAACGGATATCGTGGAAAAGCAGATGTTCGTTTTTAAAAGTCGTTCCGGAGACAGGATGGTTTTGAGGCCGGAAGCCACCGCGCCGATTGTCCGCTCTTATGTCCAGCACGGATTAAGCCATTTGGGTTTGCCGTTAAAGCTTTTTTATATCGGCCAGATGTTCAGAAAGGAACAGCCGCAGGCCGGAAGATTCCGCCAATTTCATCAGGCCGGATTTGAAATTATCAGCAGTGACGACGATCCTATTTATGACGCTCAGGTTATTATAACTATCTATCGGTTATTGGAGCGTTTGGGCGTAAAAGATATATCTTTGCATATTAACAGCATCGGCTGCCGCATTTGCCGGCCGAATTATCGCAAGAAATTAGTGGAATATTACAAAGACGCAACGGCTAAATTATGCAAGGATTGCCAGCGTCGTTTGCGCGAGAATCCTTTGCGGCTTTTAGATTGTAAAAATGATATTTGCCAGGAATATAAATCCGGAGCGCCGATTATTTTAAATGGCGTTTGTTCTTATTGCAGCAAGCACCTTAAAAGTGTTTTGGAATATCTAGAGGATTCAAAAGTGGATTATCATCTTGATAATTATTTAGTGCGCGGATTGGATTATTACAATAAAACTGTATTTGAATTTTTTACCGATGCAGTGAATAAAGAAGGGAATAAATTTAATTTTGCCATTGCCAGCGGCGGCCGATACGATTATCTGCTAGAAATGTTCGGAGCGCGCCAGTCGTCCGGAACCGGCGGCGCTATCGGGATAGAAAGAGTTATTGAGGTTATGAAAGCGTCCGGCAAGGTGCCGTCATCGCGCAAAAAAAGCGGAGTATTTTTTATATCCGTCGGGGAAACCGCCAAGAAAAAAAGTTTGTCTCTTATTGAATCATTAAGGAATTCCGGCATTGATATTGTTGAGTCGCTGGGAAAGGATTCGCTGGCGGCCCAGTTGCGGGCGGCCGATAAGGAGGGGTCTGATTACGCGCTTATTTTCGGACAGAAAGAAGTATTTGAAGAATCAATTATTATCAGGGATTTGAAAAGCGGGACGCAGGAAGTCGCGCCGCTTAAAAAATTGGTGAATGAATTGAAAAAAAGATTAAAATAATGGATTGTATTTTTTGCAAAATAGCTAAAAAAGAAACACCGGCGGATTTTATTTTTGAAAACAATCAAGTGGTGGCATTCAGGGATATCCGTCCTTCGGCGCCAGTGCATACTTTGATTATTCCCAAAGAACATATTCAGTCCATTGCTCATTTGGAGGGCAACCGCCGTGATATTTTATCGGCGCTTATTTATGCGGCAAAGGATTTAGCGGCAAGAGAAGGATTAAGGGGCTATAAGTTGATTTTTAATGTCGGGCGGGAAGGCGGTCAGGTTATTGACCATCTGCATCTTCATTTATTGGGTGGCTGGACAAAAAAAGAAGATATAGATGCGATGCCGCATCCAGGTCTGGACAAGTAAGCAGAATTTTGTAATACTATATTAACTAAAATAACACTAACAATGCGAATGTATTCGAATGACACGAATTTATATTTTTCGTGATATTCGTGTAAAGTTAGTGATGTTCGTATTATGTTGTAAGCATATGCAAGTAAGAAGAAAAGAAAACGAAACTACAGGGTCATTTCTATACCGTTTTACCAAAAAAGTTCGGCAGAGCGGTATTTTGCGCGAAGCAAAAAAACGCCGTTTCCATAAACGTTCTCCGAACCGCAACAAGCGCAAGCAAGCTGCGATGTATCGGGAAGTAAAAAGAAAAGAAGTGGAGAAGGCGAAGAAGATGGGTTTACTTTAAGGTTTACTCGTTCCGTACGGCAGACAAGTAACTCATTTTAATAATATGTTACAAGAAAAATTGAATCAAGATTTAAAAAATGCCATGAAATCCGGCGATACCGGCAAGCTTTCTGTTTTGCGGATGGTCAGCGCTTCTTTGCATAATAAGCAGATTGAAAAGGGAAAGGACGCTGTTTTATCAGATGACGAAGTAATAGAAGTTTTGCGGCGGGAGGCGAAGAAAAGGAAAGAATCCATTGAGGCGTTTGAAAAAGGCGGCCGGCCGGAACTGGCCGATAAGGAAAAGACAGAACTGGTTTTGATTGAGGCGTATTTGCCGAAACAGATGAGTCGTGAGGAAGTGGTTGTGGCAGTGGAAAAAGTTTTGGCCGGTTTAGCCGATAAGAGCAATCAGGGATTAGTTATGAAAGCGGTGATGGGAGAATTAAAGGGGAAGGCGGATGGGAAAATGATAAGCGAGGTTGTGAAAGAAAAATTAGGATAGATGTTTTATTTATTCTGATTATTTCTTTACCGGCATCAGCGTAGTCCCGTTTCTGCGACGGGGCTCGCTTATGTCTTGGCATTCGGATTCGGCTTTGCCGAAAACCAAGCTCCGAATGCCTCCGAAGTTGCCGTACGAGAAACAATCAGAACCCACTATACTTTTTCTCTTAACGGGTAGAGAGTCGGATAAGTAGGTAGCTTGTTATCGCAAGCCATTTTTATTTATTTCAAGATGGCTGAAGATTTTTTATCTTCTCTAATTCGCGCGAATGGTTGAATAGTTGATGAGTAATACAGTATTTTTCCCCATTGATTTATTTTTTTAGATTTTTTATACTATCTTGTAGGACAATGAAAATTAAAGAGGAGCGTGCGTATGGCTAAAAAGCGCAAGCAATCGTTGGCCGTAAAGAGACTTTATGCTGACAATGCTTATTGGAAATTAAGGCAATCCTTGTCTAATGAAGAAAAGCAAAAGATTTTAAAAATTGAGCATCTTTGCGCAATCCGCGAAATGACTGACCCGATAAAAGAGTATTTTTACCTTTATCGAAAAGCGAACGAGATTGCATATCCATTTGGTTTGCATATAACTCGGGCTACCGCGAAAAAACTTAAGTACCCGTTTCGTAAAATATTGAATTATTTGATTCGGCGCGCCGGAGAACTCCGTGGTGTTAAGTTTTCTTAGTGGCGTTTGGAGGAACTAATGCTGGGACCGGAAACTGCCAAATTATTGGAAGAAGTGTCGGCTAAGTTTGAAGATAAAAATCATAATGAGGCCTGGCGAAGATACTGGCTGGAAAAACAAGCCAGAGAGCAAGGAGAAATCCTTCGATGTCCGAAATGCGATGCTTTTGTGCCTATTCGCCTTGATAGTTTTGACAGCGACGGAAAAAGAACCTGTCTTTTATGTGGAATTAAATTTTTTCCGGAAGAGCAAGAATAGCATTTTAATAAGTTACTTGCCCCGCTGCTTTAGCGCGGGGTTTTTCATTTGAAATTTGGTTATTTATGCACAAAAATACGCTTGTTTTTGAAATGGAAATTTGGTATACTTATAGAGTGAAATAAAGGTAAAAAGCGGGCGCTTTTTTAGTTACGGGATAAAATATGACGAAGAAACAAGTTAAAAAACCGGTAAAAAAATCAGAAGGGGCAGGGTCTTATACCGCCAAGGATATTTATGTTTTGGAGGGATTGGACCCGGTGCGGAAGCGGCCGGGAATGTATATCGGTTCTACCGGACTGGAAGGATTGCACCATTTGATTTGGGAAGTGGTGGATAATTCCATTGACGAAGCAATGGCGGGTTACGCTAAAAATATCCGGGTTGATTTATTTCCCGGAAATAAAGTCAGTGTGGAAGATGACGGCCGGGGCATTCCTGTTGAGAAACATAAACAGACCAAGAAATCCGCGCTGGAAACAGTGATGACCACCTTGCACGCCGGCGGCAAGTTTGGCGGTGAGTCCTATAAAGTGTCCGGCGGACTGCATGGGGTAGGCGTTTCTGTTGTCAATGCTTTATCCAGCTGGCTGAAAGTGGAAGTTTGCCGTGACGGCCTTTTGTGGGTTCAGGAATATAAGCGGGGAAAGCCGGAAGCTAAAGTTAAAAATACCGGCAAATGTTCCAAGGTTGGAACTAAGGTTACTTTTATTCCGGATAGCGAAATTTTTTCCGTTATAGAATGGGATATTAAGCGCGTTGTTGACCATCTTCGCCAGCAGGCGTTTTTGACCAAGGGCGTAAAAATTGAGATTATTGACCAGCGGAAAACTCCGCCCGCTTATCAGGGATTTTATTTTGACGGCGGACTGCTTTCTTTCATTAAATATCTGACCCGGACGGAAAAATCATTGCAGGATGAGCCGTTTTATACCCATAAAGAATTGAACGGCATAGAAGTGGAAATCGCTTTTTTATATAAAGATGAATTGGAAACAAAAGAATTAAGTTTTGCGAATAATATTTATACGCCGGATGGTGGAATGCATTTAACCGGTTTTCGTTCCGCGCTAACCAGAACTCTTAATGATTACGCTAATTCTGAAGGATATTTAAAAAGTAAAGATGATGATAATTTAACCGGCGATGATGTGCGGGAAGGGTTATCGGCTATTGTAGCAGTGCGTTTAAGAGAGCCGCAGTTTGAGGGGCAGACAAAAGCGCGTCTCGGCAATCCGCCGGCCAGAACCGCAGTGGAAAGCGTGATGGGAGAGTCGTTCAAGGATTGGATGGAACGGCATCCGGCTGACGCAAGAAGAATTATTGAGAAATGCCTGCTTGCGGCTAAAGCCCGGAAAGCCGCTAAAGCGGCCAAAGATACCATTTTAAGAAAAGGGGCGTTGGACGGCTTGTCTCTTCCCGGCAAGCTGGCAGATTGCAGTTCCCGCGACCCCGCCGAATCGGAATTGTTTATTGTTGAGGGCGACAGCGCCGGCGGTTCCTGCAAAGGCGCCCGTGACCGCCGTACTCAAGCGATTCTGCCGCTTAAGGGTAAAATTTTAAATGTGGAAAAATCCCGCATTGATAGAATGCTTGCTAATAAAGAAATCCGCGCTTTGGTAATGGCTATCGGCACCGCTATCGGAGAAGAATTTGATATTTCCAGATTAAGATACCATAAAATTATTTTGATGACCGATGCCGATACTGATGGCGCCCATATTCGCACTCTGTTATTGACTCTTTTTTACCGCTACTTTCCTCAAATAATTGAAGACGGCTATTTATATATTGCCCAGCCGCCGCTTTATCGGATTCAGAAAGGCAAAGAAATCCGTTATGCTTATCGGGACGAAGAAAAAGAAAAGGTTATTAAGGAGCTTTCTAAATCCGGCGACAAAGGATTTAATATCCAGCGTTATAAAGGCCTTGGTGAAATGAATCCGGAACAATTGTGGGAAACCACAATGAATAAGGAAAACCGGATTTTGAAATTAGTTGTCATCAAAGATGCGGCCGAAGCTGACCGTTTGTTTGATATTTTAATGGGAGAAATAGTTGAGCCACGCAAGAATTTTATCCAGGCGCGGGCGTTGTCGGTTAAAAATCTTGACATCTGATATTAAAAATGCGATACTGACGCAGTCGTATCATATATATGTTTTCCAAATTAATCTCATTTTTACAGGAGTCCAAACAGGAATTGAGCAGAGTTAACTGGCCAAGCCGTCAGGAAACCGTAAGATTAACCGCGATTGTGATATTCATTTCACTTTTAATCGCCGCTTTTTTGGGCGTTTTGGACTCCTTATTTTCATATTTATTGGAGAAAATTTTATTGTAATCCCGTATTATGGCAAAACAAGAACAAAAAATGGTAGAAATTAAGGATAAAGAAAGGCACTGGTACGCGGTGCATACTTATTCCGGCTATGAAGACGCAGTGGCGCGGTATTTAAAACAGCGCGTGGACTCGCTTTCTATGAACGATAAGATTTTTAACGTTTTGGTGCCGAAAGAAACGAAAATCAAGATTAAAAACGGCAAGCGGCGGACTGCGGAAGAAAAAATTTATCCGGGGTATGTTTTGGTGGATATGGTGCTTACGGAAGATTCCTGGTATGTTGTGAGAAATACTCCGCGCGTTACCGGATTTGTGGGACCGGATTCCGTTACGCCGGTGCCGTTATCCAAAGACGAGATTGACGCATTGATGGCAAGGATGGGAAACCAGGAAAAGAAATTCAAAGTGGAATTAAAAGTCGGCGAAACCGTAAAAATTATTGACGGGCCGTTTAAGGACTATGACGCGAAAGTGGCGGATGTTGATGAAGAAAAAGCGAGAGTTAAGGTGCTGGTTCCTATTTTCGGCCGCGATACCGTGGTAGAATTGGATTCGTTGCAGGTGCAAAAAATATAATTAAGCGACTCTAATTACTAATAACACACAAACCCACTAATTTTATTTGTATTATTCGGGCGCATTGGAGAATTGGTGTCGTTTTAGCGTAAGCGTATGGCAAAACTAATAAAAACAATTTTAAAACTTCAGATTCCGGCCGGGCAGGCAAATCCGGCGCCGCCGATTGGAACCGCTTTGGGTCCGCAGGGCGTTAACATTCAGGAATTTTGCAAGCAATTTAACGAACGGACTAAAGAAATGGCCGGCGATATTATTCCGGCGGAAATTACGGTTTATGAAGACCGGAGCTTTGATTTTAAATTAAAGACCTCGCCGGCATCCGCGCTTTTGAAAAAAGCGGCCGGCATTGAAAAAGGTTCCGGCGACTCGCTTAAAAATAAAGTGGGGAAAGTTACCAAAGCGGACGTGCGGGCAATTGCGGAAAAGAAAATGGTGGATTTAAACGCGTATGATGTGGAGGCGGCAGAGAAGATTATTCGCGGCACTGCGAGGAATATGGGGATAGAAATAATTGATTAAATTTGCTATATTAAAATTATGAAAAAGGATAAAGTAACAATTGAAAAATTAGCCATAATGGTTCAGGGAGGATTTAGTGAGGTTGGTAAGAGATTGGATAAGCATGATAAAAATTTTGAAGAAATAAAAGAATGGCAACGATTCGCTGACGGAAAATTTGATGTTTTAGAACACGAACTTTTGAGTATTAAGAGAGATTTAGAAAATGTTATTGACCGCCGTGAATTTGAAGTTTTAAAAGAAAGAGTGGGGCGTTTAGAAAGAGTTTTAGTAAATAAGAAAAAATAAAATATGATTAAAAAATCGCCCCGCTTTCTGGGACGATTTTTAATTTTTTGTTATACTTAAAAATAAATATATGCAAAAAATGAAAAATGGGAAATTTATTGTTTTGGACGGAGTGGACGGGTCGGGTAAAGGGACGCAGGCAAAATTGCTGGTGAATTATTTTTTTGACCGCGATAAGAGAAATCATGTTCTTTTCACCAGAGAACCGTATAATTCCAGGCATTACCGGCAGATTAGGAAAATACTTAAAGAAAGCGAAAATCCGAAAGATAATGCCGAGCGGCTCGCGGAACTTTTTATTAAAGACAGGAAAATTCACGCGAAAATTATCAAACAATTTCTGAATCAGGGAATTTTTGTAATATCGGACCGGTATAAATACTCTACTATCGCTTATCAGTCGGCTCAGGGCATGTCCTTAAAAAAACTTATTGCCCTACATAAAAATATATTGGTTCCCGACCTTGTTTTAATTATAGATATTCCCGTTAAAACCGCCTTAAAACGTATTGTCAATGATACTGGCAGAAAATATAAAGAGGTCTTTGAGGAAGCGGCTTTTCAAGAGAAATTAAGAAATAATTATTTGGATTTTCCAAAGCGTTTGCCCGAAGAAAAAATTGTAATCATAGACGGCAGTGGAACTGTTGATGAAGTGTTTGGGCGGGTAAGGAAAGAGGCGGACAAATTTTTAGCCGCTTAAAATAGGTGGTTTTTTGATTTATAATAAAGTTAATGCCTAAACTTCCAGTTCAAAAAATTGTTTCCGACCCGATATTGGGGCTGATTGATATCAGCGGTTTTCTGCCGATGATTGACACGCGGCAGTTCCAGTCGCTGGCTTTTAAATATCAATTAGGGCTTGCTTTTATGCTTTTTCCCTCCGCAACCCATACCCGTAAACAGCATTGTCTTGGCGCGTTCCAGCGGACTAAAGACCTGACCCGCCAATGGGTGGATGTGGGAATGGTTACTAAAGAACAGGCGCATAATGTGACGGCTTACGCGCTGTATCATGATATCGGGCATGGCCCCTTTTCGCATGTTGTGGAACCGCTTTTTGATTTGTTTCCGGGCGTGAAGAAAACTAATCTTCGGGCCGATGACGCGATGGGGCTGGAGATTGTTAGCGGGCTTCGCAAAGAAATAGAGGCCTGCGGGGTTGATTTTGACGCTATTTATGGACTTTTTGAACATAAAGACCCGCTTTATCTCGCAGTTCATGATAAAAATTTAGGAGCGGAAAAATTTGATTATCTGGCTCGCGACGCTTTTTATACGATTAAAGAATTGCCGGGCGTAGATTATATTTCCCGGTACATATATTTTATTGATAATCAAGTGGTGGTGGACGAGAGGGTGATTGACCAGGCAAAGGCCATTCAGGATTTTTATATTAAAATGTCTAAGCATGTTTATCTCCGCAAAAAATCCGCGATTCTCCAGCGTTTGGTGCAGAAAATGGCTTACGAACTTTTAAAGGAAGGAATAACGGTGGAAGAAATTTGGCGTCTTACCGATTTCGGGCTTTTGGGCCGTTTTGAAATTTCCGGCAATGATTTAATTAAAAAATATTACAGCCGTTTAATGGCCGGCGATTCGCCGAAAATTGCCATTGAATTCAAGTATGAACAATTTGTGCAAGCGAATGAATATCTTGAAGATAAAGCCCTTTACACTTTTGGCTTGCCGGAAAAGGTGTTAAATAAGATTCTTTCTAAAAATGAAGTGGTGGATTTGAAATTCTTGGCGGATTTTGAAAAGGAGATAGCGGATTTAGCCGAGATACCGGCAAATGAGATAGTCGTTGTTCCGTCGCTTTCTCATCACCGATTTGTTCCGGAAGATGTTAAAATTTATGGCCGCGGGGGAAAAATTGTCAAACTTAGCGATTTTTATCCCCACCATTTTGCCGCCATGACGGAATACGGAAAATCGCACCATCTTTTAAGAATCTGCGCGTTTCCGGAATATCGCGACCAGCTTCGCAATAAAGCGGAAAAAGTAAAGGATTATATATTGGAACTTGGCAAATAAGTTTATGCCGAAGCATTCGCCAACAATTGGATTAGAAGTTCACGCTGAACTTTGCACTAAGACAAAGATGTTTTGCGATTGTCCGAATGACCCTGATGAAAAACATCCCAATGTTAATGTTTGCCCGATTTGCCTCGGCCATCCGGGAGTTTTGCCGGCCATAAATAAGAAAGCGGTTGAATCGGTTATTAAAGCGGGTTTTGCGGTAAATGGCGAAATAAATAAAGAGTTTAAATTTGACCGAAAAAATTATTTTTATCCGGATTTGCCCAAGGGATATCAGATTTCGCAATATGATATGCCGATTGTTAAGGGCGGAGAGGTTGATATTTCGGCGCGGCTCAATGAATCAAAAATCGTGAAGCTTAATAGAGTTCATTTAGAGGAAGATGCTGCGAGGCTTATGCATGAGCCGAGTCCCGACCTTGCGTCGGGAGAACAACGATTAGCGGGTACGCTAATCGATTTTAACCGTAGCGGCGTGCCTTTGATGGAGTTAGTTACGGAGCCGGATATGCATAGCGTTGAAGAGGCAGTTGCTTTTACAAAAGAATTACAGCTTATTTTGCGTTATCTTGGTATTTCGGAGGCGGACTTGGAAAGGGGACAGATGAGGTTTGACGCCAATATTAGTTTAAGCGAAGTGACAAGTTTGGGAATTAAGGTTGAGGTAAAAAATTTGAATTCTTTTGCCGCTTTAGAAGGAGCGATTAAATATGAAATGGAACGGCAGGCGGAATTTTTAGAATCCGGAAAAGAAATAAAACAGGAGACCCGCGGCTGGGATGATATTAAGAAAATAACTGTCAGTCAGAGGTCAAAAGAAGAAGCTCACGATTACCGTTATTTTCCGGAACCGGATTTGCCGCCGCTGGATCAGTCCGGTTTTGATTTGAATTTTCTAAAATTAGCGGTGCCGGAACTTCCGAATGATAAAAGAAAAAGATTTAAGGAACAGTTTCGTTTAAGCGACGAACAGCTGAATATCTTGGCGGAAGACAGGGGAGAAGCGGATTTTTTTGAAAACGCTGTTTCCGAGCTGGAAGCGGACTTCGTCCGCCGAAGCGGACTTCGTCCGCCGAAGGCGGATACAAAGGCGACAAGCGTACAACTTTTATTTAATTATTTAAATAGCGATTTGAAAGGTTTAATGAAGAAGCAAGAATTGGATTTTTCAGAATTGAAAATTACGCCGGATAATTTTGCCGATTTAATTCAAATGATTTCCAAAAATGAAATTTCCAGCCGGGTGGCGAAGGATTTATTGCCGAAGATGCAGGAATCCGGCGTTGACCCGAAAACGCTCGTGGAAAACGAAGGGTTGGGGCAGGTTTCCGAAGAAGGAGCGCTGGAAGAAACAGCGGCAAAAGTGATTGTGGGAAATCCCAAAGCGGTGGAGGATTATAAAAAAGGCAAGGGAAACGCGCTTCAATTTTTGATTGGCAAAGCAATGGCGGAATTGAAAGGCAGGGGCAATCCGGAAGTGTTAAAAAATTTATTTGAAAAACAATTAAGATAGCGGTATTCTAAAAGAGAGAGGAGGTGATAGGCGATGGCTGACTGGCCGAGAACGGTTCCTGATTTGAATGGTGACGATTGGCAGAGGGTGGAAGAAATGGGAGTTTTATTAACTGTTAATAAAGGTGGGGAAATAAAAGTTGATATAGTCAAGGTTTCTAATTTGGAATCCGGATTTAGACGGATGGTCGGGCTTGCTACTTTTTTTAAAAATAAAAAAGACAGCAATTTAGTAGCGTACGATATATTTTTTTTAAAAAACTCCGAGAGTTCTTTGCGTTTTTGGACAGATAAGCTGACGGAAAGATCGCCTGAAAATACCGGAGTTGCGCTTAAAATTCAGGACCGATGGGTACCGATGTTAATTAAAGAAAAGATGTTTTTGAGTTACAAAAAATATGGCGATAATCGCGCCACTATGATATTGAGTTTTGTTTCCGGAGAGAATTTTGAGGATATTCGGTGTTTATTGCGCGTGGAAGGTGAAAGATTTGATAAAGAGCCCTAACGGCTCTTTTTTAATTTTTCAATAAATTCTTCTGCCGATATTTCGTTGAGATTGCCTTTTTCGCGTTGGCGGACATTAACAGTATTATTTTTTTCTTCTTTTTCTCCGATAACCAAAAGATAAGGAATTCGCTGGATTTCCGCTTCCCGGATTTTTTTGCCGATGGTTAAATTATCTTTATTCAGTTTTGCCCGGATTCCGGATTCGGACAATTTTTTAAATACCTCCGCCCCGTATTTGTTTTGTTTATCGCCGATAGTCAGCACTTCGGCTTGAATCGGCGAGAGCCAGACCGGGAGATTACCGTCAAAATGTTCCAGTAGAATCCCAAGCAATCTTTCAAAAGAGCCGAAAATCGCCCGATGGATTACCCATGGCATTTGTTTTTTTCCGTTTTCGTCTATGTAAGAAACATCAAATTGTTTCGGGAGCATTACCAGGTCCAGCTGGGCAGTGCCTAATTGCCAGTCGCGGCCTTGCGAATCGTTAAGATGCACTTCTATTTTAGGGCCGTAAAACGCCCCCTCGCCTTTTTCAACGGCATATTTAATCCCGGATTTATCCAGAGCGTTTTTTAGGGCTTCTTCCGCTAAATCCCAGTCGGCTTTCTTACCAAGGGCTTTTTCCGGCTTGGTGGCAAGGGCATAGTTCGGCTTAAAATCAAAAAGCGAATAAAATTTTTCAATGGACTCTATAATTTTTCCTATTTCTTCTTCCACTTGGTCCGGCCGGCAGTAAATATGGGCGTCATCCATTGTGATTTGTCGGACGCGGAATAAGCCGCCAAGCGTGCCGGAAAGTTCGTTGCGGTTCAGCCGGCCGATTTCCGCCAGTCGGAGCGGCAAATCCTTATAGCTCCTGATTTTGGAATTATAAACATAGGTGGATTCCGGGCAATTCATCGGTTTTACCACCAGTGTTTCGTTTTTATCCGTTGGGTTTTCAAACCAGAACATATTTTCGCGATAGTGCTCCCAGTGACCGGATTTTTCAAAGACCTCTTTTTTAACCATAATCGGCGTGGAAATTTCTTGGTATTCGCCTTCTTCGTTTATTTTTCTCGCCAATTTTTCCAATTCTTTGAAAATCACCATTCCGTTCGGATGCCAAAACGGCGCGCCCGGCGCGATTTCCTGGAAAGAAAACAAATCCAGCAGTTGTCCCAGTTCCCGATGGTCGCGGCCCGATTTTTTTTCTTTATCTTCGGATTGTTTATCCATAAAAAGATTATATTAGAGCGGGCTTGAAAGTTAATACTACTTAATTATATACTATTATCAGTACATTTGCATTTTAAATAGGGGAATAGCAATGACCACAGAGCAGATAGCAGATATTGAAAATAAGGCAAGGACGGATAGCGAAGATGTTAAGCGAAAGTTTTTAAAGCAAAGAGTCGGAAGATTTGTAATGGCTACCCTGCTTGGAAAACCGGACAAGCCGAATTTTTCTAAAGCTGACAGTTATTTATATAAAGGAACAAAATTGCATTCACCGGAAGCAGGAAAAGTAAAGGAGTGTTATGTGGCGGCGCGGATTATTGATGAAATTAGAAAGCAAGAAAAAAATGTTGATTCAATGGTGTCTGGGAATTGGTTAGGGATGTCTTGCCTTTTTTTAGAGGACCTTGTTCCGATTTCAGTATTACGGGATGGAGCCTGCAGACATATTTCTGTTCTTGAAGCAGCAAAAGCTTCTATTCTTTATCTAAAAAAGAGCCGATAAGGTTCTTTTTTTATTAGCACATAAATACTCCGAGCGGCCTACTCCGCCGTAGTAGTCTACGGCTACGAAGGCTGGATAAACTCGAGGAGTTTCATTAAACTGCATAAGTTCAGATACATTTGGCACTTCTCATAAATGAGGAAATATGCGCCAATGTCGGTTTTAAGGAATAGCGTTGATTTGACCGAAATGAGTTCTGTTGTGAATGCCGCGCTCGTCTTTATAGCATTATAAATTCAAAATAGCCAAACAACGGCTATTTTTTTATACAAAAATTTGCTATTTAATCAAAACCTTGCTATTTTGTTTATAGCAAGTTGATAAGAGATTTAGAGAGGGGAAATGGAAGAACAGACAGAGGTTGAAAACGATAAAAAGATTTATGATTTAATGGCGGGTGAGTGGTCATTTCGGTTGGCGGGTAAACCAAGAAAGTGGGAGGACTGGGGGTTTGGCCAATCTATTCAAGAGCGGAGAGCATTTATTTTAAATAAATTAAAAGAATTGATTTGGGATACCAGGAAGAAAGATCGCACGAACTGCAAGTTGGCTCTAATTCTTGCCAGGCATTTTAAGTTTTTAGAAATAGAGCCTCCGGAAATCCGGGAACTTTATTTACAAGTTCTTCGCATAACCGGATTTTTGACGTCAAAATCACGATTATACAGCTTTTCTAATTTCATAAGCAGCTCTTTTTTGTTTGAAGATAGCTTGTTTTGGAGGCAAATCGTCGTTCATAATTTAAGTTTAGCTAATGAATTTCAAAGTCATCATTTAAACTGGGAACAATGGTCTGATTACGGTTCCGTCCGCTCTTTTGAAACCAAGAATAGCCATGGCAATATTCATAAGTTTTTATGGAAAGAACTTAATAAAAAAATTGGATTTTTATTGTCGGTATTCGGCAATCATCCTTTATATCCGGCGCTTAGAAAAGATTGTATTGCCATTAAGAAAAACAAAAAAGCGATTTTTGCCGGCGAACTGATTTTTTTGGAAACCGAATGGTGGAGGCGGTTTTTCCCGAACTATTATAAAGGCCTTGATTATTTAGAGAAAAAGAAAAAAAGTGAGTTTATCCCGATATTTCATTTGGAAAATTCGGCATTAACAACCCCGGATTCAATTAAAGAAATAATTTTGGAGTTGGCTAAACTTAAAGAAATAAAATTTTCAATTAAGCTTTGGGACCGCTATTTTGGCGATCTTTATTCGGGCAACCGAGTAGGCAATTGTTTGGCAATTGGAAAAAAGGGTTCTTATCCAGCCGTTAAACTTCCCGGAGTTCCCGGAGTAGAACGGCCAGCCGGAATTCTGGATTATTTAGTTGACCAAGGGGTTCAGACGGTGAATATTTTGGAGCATAATAAAGACGACGATCATCTTGGAGGGCAGTGCTATCTTTTTGTCTTTTTGGATAATGGCCAGCCGGTTTTGATGGTGGATTCCATAGAAATTTTTGATTTATACAAACCGGGTTCAAGAGAGAAGGTAAATTTAAAAATAAGGGATGAGTTATTTGAATTTTTAAGGAATTATGCCCGCGCTGTCGGCATTGAAAGGGTAGTGCTGGCTAAAAACGGGCCGATACTGGAATGCGGAGAAAACAAAGGGGAGAGGCACGTAATCGGCAATGATGTGGATATTTCGGATTTGCCGGTGGTTAATTTTGAAAAGATTGAAAAATTGGGCGGTTACTGGAATCATCAGCCCTATTTTTTGGAAAGCGTTGGCGGCACCGAAGCATTTGTAATTATGTAAATTTAAAACCTCGCATTGCGAGGTTTTTTCATTTTTGCTAAAAAGTAAGCGAGCTACTTATCTGTCGTGCGGCAACTACGGAGCCGCGATTTGCTTGGTTTCGCGAAGCGAAAAATCGCGGCGAGTCGTAGGAGTCGCTTGCCACTGGAGCAAGCGGACTCCGGTGCCGGTAGGCAGATAGGTAGCGAGCTAAAGTTCTTTTACCGAATCGCAAATCAGTTTTGGTTCGCCGCCGCGCCAGGACATTTTTCCGGATACCAATACGGCTTTATTTTCCTGCCAGAGCGGAAGGGTTTTAGCCAGCGTGTCGGAGAAAACAATAACTTCCATAGCGTCATTAAAGTCCTCTACTTTGGCAAAAACCATCGGCTGGCCGAGCTTGGTAATGACCCGTTTAATTCCGGAAACAATGCCGGCGATTTTGGGATTTTTTATTCCGCCGGACGATTCTTCGCCGACTAAGTTTTTGATTGCCGACGCGCCGGATGCCGATATTTCATTTTTATATTTATTAAGCGGATGGTCGGAAATGTATAACCCTAACAGTTCTTTTTCCCAAACCAGCTTGTCTTGGGAAGTTGCCGGAGCGCCGGGTTTTAGTTTTAAGGCGTCTGCGGATAAAGTTCCGTTCCCGAACAAATTGAATTGACTGGTTTGTTTGGATTTCCGGATTGAACCGGCGAATTTTATGATTTCTTCTACATTCAGCAAGCCGCAGTTTCTTTCAATACCCAGTGAATCCAACGCCCCGCATTTCAGCAAGCTTTCAAACGACTTTTTGTTAAGGTCTTTATGTTCCACCCGCTCCAGCAAATCCGCTAAATTTTTAAACGGCCCGCCCTTTTGCCTTTCGCCGACAATGGCATTAACTATATTTTGCCCGACATTTTTTATGGCGAGCAGGCCGAATCGGATATTACCTTCTTCCGGAATAAAATTACTGACGCTTTTATTGATATCCGGCGGCAATATACTGATGCCGATTTTTTTCGCCTCATTAATGAGAAAGGCCGCCCGTTCCACGTCTCCGGCATCGGCGTTAAATAAGCTGGTGTAAAATTCCACCGGAAAATGGGCGCGCAGATAAGCGGTTTGATATCCAATCATGGCGTAGCAAGCGGCATGGGAGCGGTTAAAGCCATAACGGTCAAACGGTTCAATCAAAGTCCAAAAATGCTCGGCGATTTCCTTTTTCACCCCGTTTTTAATCGCGCCGTTTATAACTTTTTCTTTTTGTTCTTGCAAGAGTTTTTTATCTTTTTTACCCACTGCTTTTCGTAAAATATCCGCTTCGGCCAGGGTTAATCCCGCCAAGGCGCGGGCCCCGGCCATCAGCTGTTCTTGGTAAATCATAATGCCGTAGGTATTTTTTAATACCGGTTCTAAAAGCGGATGAAGATAAGTAATTTGTTCTTTGCCGAATCTTCTTTCCATATACTGGGGAATAAGCTCCATCGGGCCCGGGCGGTAAAGGGAAATCATGGTCATAATATCTTCCAGTTCCGTCGGTTTTAATTCTTTGAGATAGCGGCGCATTCCGCTGGATTCCAGCTGGAAAACGCCGGTAGTGTCCGCCGCCTGTAAAAGGGCGAAGACCTTTTTGTCGTCTAACGGAATTTTACCGATATCAATTTTTACTCCGGTATTTTCTTCCGCCAAACGGAGAGTGTCTTCAATGATAGTCAAGTTTTTAATTCCCAAAATATCTATTTTTAAAAGCCCGAGGTCTTCCACGCTGTGCATTTCAAATTGGGTGACAATGGTATTCTCGTCCTGCGGCGCGTATTGAATTGGCATATATTCGGTGAGCGGCTCTTTGGCAATTACGGTTCCGCAGGCGTGGACCGATGCGTGGCGGACTACTCCTTCCAAATTTTTTGCCGCGTCCAAAACTTTTTTTGCGTCAGCGTTACTTTGATATAATTCTTTTAATTCTGATACATTATCAAGGCAGTGGTTTAGCCAGCCCTCTTTCATGCCTTGGGTCGGATTAAAGGGGATAAGCTTGGCAATTTGGTCGCAAAATCCATAACTTAATCCCATAGCCCGTCCGGCATCGCGGATAGCGGCGCGCGCCGCCATCGTTCCGAAAGTGATGATATGAGCAACGCGGTCTTTGCCGTATTTTTCTTCCAGGTAGCCGAAGACCTCGTCTCGCCGGGTATCGGCAAAGTCAATGTCAATATCGGGCATTTGAACCCGGTCCGGATTTAAAAATCTTTCAAACAAAAGATTATATTTTAACGGGTCTAAGTCGGTGATGTTTAAAATATAAGAAATGATGCTTCCGGCAGCCGAACCCCTGCCTGGCCCCACGACAATTCCGCGCTCTTTTGCCCAGTTTACGAAGTCCTGGACAATCAGGAAATAATCGGCAAACCCCATTTTTTCAATCACGGCTAATTCGTATTCAATCCTTTTTTGGATTTCCGGAGCCAAATCGGGGTAGCGGAGCGCGGTTCGGCCGGCTACTAATTCGCGAAGATAGGCGTTAGCGGTTTTTTCGTCCGGAACGTCAAATTTAGGCAGATGGATTTTTCCCAGTTCCAGTTCCAGATTACATTCATCGGCAATTTTTGCGGTATTGGCGATGGCTTCCGGAAAATCTTTGAAAAATTCTGCCATCTCCTCAGGAGATTTCATTGAAAAATCATCGTCTTTTAAAGTCAGCCGGTCGTTGTCTGATAATTTATTGCCGGTCTGCACCGCGAGCAGAATATCATGATATTCTGCGTCTTCTTTATTTACGTAGTGGATATCCTGCGTTGCCACTATCGGGATTCCGGTTTCTCGCGAAAGTTTTTTTAATCCGTCCATTGCCGGAATAGTCGGCCGGATTCCCGGATGATGGCTGATTTCCAGATAAAAATTCCCCTTGCCGAAAATCTCTTCGTATTCCAAAGCGTTTTTTTTCGCCTCATTATATTTATTATTTAAAATCAGTTTTGGGATTTCTCCGGTTATGCAGGCGGAAAGCGCTATTAGGCCTTCCCGATGTTGGCGCAGAAGATTTTTATCAACGCGGGGCTTATAGTAAAATCCTTCCAGATGGGCGGCGGTAATCAGTTTAATTAAATTTTTCCAGCCGGCGGTATTTTTTGCCAGAAGAATCAGATGATAATATTTTTCTCCGCCACTGATTTGTTTTTCGCGGCGGTCGGACGGCGCCACATACGCTTCTACGCCCAAAATTGGTTTTAGTCCGGCTTTTTTCGCTTTTTTATAAAATTCCACGGCGCCATATAGGTTGCCGTGATCCGTAAGCGCGAGCGAATCCATTCCTAATTCTTTCGCGCGGCTGACCAAGCCATCTATTTTTCCGAGTCCGTCCAACAGCGAGTAGTGGGAATGAGTATGAAGGTGGGTGAAGCGAATCATATTTAATAATTTTATTCCATTAAGCCCCGCATAGCAATAAATTTCTGTGGATAGAGAAATTTATTTGTATTGACATTCGCGGATAACGTATGCTACTATTTATTTAAATATTTAACCAGTTAGATTTATTCTAATTTTTAATCGATGGGAGGCGTACCAGTAAAACATCGTTCTAAATCGGCAGTCGGGCATACCCGGTCTCATCTGGCTTTAAAAAAAATCCGGCTTTTTGTTTGTCAGAATTGCCAATCGCCGGTTTTGCCCCACCGAGTATGCGGGAATTGCGGTGTTTATAAAAAATAGCGACACTAATTACTAATGACACGCGAATGTACTAATAGATCTATTGGTGTTATTCGTGTGAATTTGTGTATTGGTGTTGCATAAGCGAAGCGTATGGCTACTCGACAACTTTGCAGGTCAATAATTCTCCAGTCCTTGTATGAGTGGGATTTTTACGGGCAAAAAACCGATTTGCCGGAAGTTTTGGAACGCAATCTTAAGGAATTCGGGCCGGGCATTGACGAGCCGGAATTCGCTTGGAAATTATTAAATGGAATTATCGGGCATAAAAAGGAAATTGACGAAATTATTGAAAAAGCGGCGCCGGATTGGCCGTTGAAACAAATAGCCATTATTGACCGAAACGCTTTGCGTATCGGATTATATGAATTGCTGTTCGCTGACCGCCAGGAAGTTCCTCCGAAAGTGGCGATTAATGAAGCGATAGAAATTGCCAAGAATTACGGCGGCCCTAATTCCGGGAAGTTTATCAACGGCGTTTTAGGCACGGTTTATCGGGAAATCGGCGAGCCGGGCAAAGACGATAAAAAACCGGAAAAAAGTGATTAAGCAAATTTCTAAAATTTTGAATTCAGATAAATTAGAAAATTCAATATCTTACGAGTTTAAAAATAAGAATTTGTTAAAGGAGGCGCTGACTCACCGCTCTTATTTGAATGAAAATCCGAAATGGCATTTGCCTCATAATGAACGGCTGGAGTTTTTAGGCGACGCGGTTTTGGAATTGGTGGTTACGGAATATTTATTTGAAAAATTTCCGAAAGAACCGGAAGGCAAGCTGACCGCTTTGCGGGCGGCGCTGGTTAATTATTTGATGCTGGCTAAAATTGCCAAAGAAATTGATTTGGAAAAATATATTCTGCTTTCCCGGGGTGAAGCAAGGGATTTCGGCCGG